>JACZJK010000004.1 GCA_014860575.1 Bacteroidales bacterium | reverse complement strand
CACGGATGATAACGGCTGCACCGCGTTTGTCAGCATTTTGTTGGTTGATCCCACCGGCATCACCGCAACGATCACCGGCAAAACCAATGTAAGCTGCAATGGCGGCACCAACGGCACCGCCACAGTAACCGGATCAGGCGGAACAGCGCCATACACTTATTTGTGGAGCAATGCACAAACCACAGCTACAGCCACCGGCCTTTCCGCCGGCATTTACACCGTCACCGTCACTGACGATAACGGATGCTCAGCCCTGGCCTTTGTAGAAATCACCGAACCCACGCTGCTGATCGCAGAGATCATAGCAAGCACTGAAGTAAGCTGTTATGAAGGAAGCGATGGCACAGCCACTGTGAACGCCACCGGCGGCACCACACCATATACATATGAGTGGGATACCGATCCAATCCAGTACGCAGCAACAGCCAGCGGTCTTGAAGCTGGCATGTACACTGTGACTGTTATTGACGCCAACGGTTGCGAAGCAGAAGCGATTGTGTTCATTTATGAAGGTACGGTACTCGAAATTAATCCGATCTCAGATATTGGACCGGTTTGCATTAACAGTTTGATTCCAAATATTTTACTTTCGGCTGTTCCTGCAAATCCATCCGTCGTGTACAATTGGGTTGTAGATGGCGATAATGTGGGTCTGATAAATGGCTCAAGCACCGGTTTGAACCCTCATATTCCCGCTTTCTTAACATCATCATTTGCTGGTTTTGCTGAAGTAACTGTCACGGCAACTCTGAATGAATGTATAGTTACCGAAGTATTTACAATTTCGGTTATTGAGAGCGCAACGGCGGATGCAGGTTCAGATTTCAGTATTTGTGCCGGCGACACATACATATTGTCTGGAAACGTGGAAAATCATTCAGGCTTTTTATGGACTAGCAGCGGAACCGGAACTTTTGATGATGCCACATCCCTGACAGCTACCTATACCCCAAGCGTGGGTGATATTTATGCGGTTCAGGTTACTTTGACCTTGACTGCTTTTGGTCAGGAAAATTGCGATAATGCCAGTGATGAGATGGTGCTTTCGATTTTCCCACCTCCAGCAGCCAATGCCGGACCCGATGCTTTCATTTGTGAAGGCGAACAGTTCCAGGTTTCTGGTGCATCTGCATCCCATTATTCTTCCATCAGCTGGTCTCATAATGGTTTAGGTGAAATTATTGACGAAAACACCCTGAATCCGATTTATGTTCCAGGAACTGCTGAAACAGGAATAGTGACCTTGACGCTAACTGCAGCCGGATATGGAACTTGCGAAGCTTTTAGTGATGAGTTATTATTGAATATCGTGCCTGCGCCGCTTGCCAATGCCGGTTCGGACAACGACTTGTGCGGTGAAAGTTTTATCCTGCTCACAGGTAATTTTGTTGCAAATGCAAGTGTTCAGTGGACACAGGTTTCAGGGCCAAACATGGCGTTCATCTTTAATTCGAACACCAACAACGCCTTAGCCTTTGGGGTCGTACCCGGAGAGTATGTTTTTGAATACACGGTTACCCTTGGTTCCTGCTCAAATTCTGACCAGGTTACCATCACCAACTGGCAATCACTTGTTTGTTGCATTTATGCCGGGCCGGATATAACTGCCTGCGATACAGAATCAATATTCATGGATGCCATAATGCCAATAGTTGGCACGGGTATGTGGTCGCAACATTCTGGGCCGGGCCTGGCCAACATTGTTGATCCGTTTAATCCGCAAACCGAGGTCAATGAACTTGTTCCCGGAAGCTATATTTTCCGCTGGGCTAATTTCAACGGGCCGGCCTGCGATACTATATGTGATTATATGCAGGTAATTGTTTCAGGATCAGCAATCGCTGATGCCGGGCCTGATGCGAGCATTTGTGTGGGTGAGGTTTATGAACTCATTGATGCAACTGCAGGCAACTATACGTCTTTACAGTGGAGTACAAGCGGTACAGGCTTGTTCAGCGATGCAAACATTCTGAACCCAATTTACTATCCAACTGCAAGCGACATCCTAAATGGTTTCGCGGTTCTTACCCTAACAGCTCACTCAAGCCCTCCATGCCCGACTGTTTCAAGTTCCATGTACCTGACCATAAATCAACTGGCAGAAATTCTTGCAGTTGATGACACAGGAATACCGGTGAATGGATACGAAGGTGGTATTTCGGTAATAAACGTGTTGACTAACGATCTGATCAATGGCCATATTCCCGATATTTCGGAAGTGATCATTCATCTTATTGAGCCGGCCTCGCATCCGGGCATAGTGTTGGATATTTCCAGCGGCCAGGTTACTGTTGCTGCCGGCACACCTGCCGGAATCTATACCTTGATTTACAGCATCTGTGAAGCATTATGCCCTGCAAATTGCAGTGATGCCATAGTTACCGTTGAAGTGCTGGCTCCGGAAATCCTTGCCATTGACGACGATTATACTCAGAACCCGGTGAACGGCTACGAAGGCAATCCGAATGTCGGCAACGCACTGGATAACGACCTGCTCAACGATCAGCCTGTTGATATCAGTGAGATAACGATTGAAGTGCTAATTCCGGCGGCTAATCCCGGTGTTATATTGGATATCACTACAGGAATTGTGAGTGTTGCCCCCGGAACACCTGCAGGAACCTATACAATCACTTACCAGATTTGTGAAATTCTGAACCCCTGGAACTGTGATGATGCTGTAATAACTGTGCTGGTAATTGCTCCTGAAATCCTCGCCATTGACGATGACTACACTCCGAACCCTGTTAACGGTTACGAAGGCAATCCGAATGTTGGCAACGCACTGGATAATGACCTGCTCAATGGCCAGCCAGTTGATATCAGCGAAATTACGATTGAGGTTCTTATTCCGGCGGCTAACCCCGGAGTTATATTGGATATCACTACAGGAATTGTGAGTGTTGCCCCCGGAACACCTGCAGGAACTTACACCATTACTTACCAGATATGCGAAATACTGAACCCCTGGAACTGTGATGATGCAGTAATAACTGTGTTGGTAATTGCTCCTGAAATCCTTGCCATTGACGATGATTATACTCCGAACCCGGTGAACGGTTACGAAGGCAACCCGAATGTTGGCAATGCACTGGATAATGATCTACTCAACGGTCAGCCGGTTGATATCAGCGAAATTACAATTGAGGTTCTAATCCCGGCGACGAACCCCGGTGTTGCATTGGACATCACCACAGGAATTGTGAGTGTTGCCCCCGGAACACCAGCCGGAACCTACACCATTAATTACCAGATTTGCGAAATACTGAATCCATGGAACTGTGATGATGCGATTATCACTGTGCTTGTTATTGCTCCGCCTATTGAAGCAAACAACATCAGCTTCGGGCCGGTAAATGGATGCGTAGGCAATGTAAATACCGGCAATGTTCTTGTAAACGATTTGCTTAACGATAATCCAGTCAGCATAAGCGAGATTACAATTTCTGTATTGATACCACCGTCGCATCCGGGCATAGCGCTTGATCTGGCCACCGGAATTGTCAGCATTGCACCTGAAACCCCTGCGGGAGTTTATACACTTACGTACCAGATCTGCGAAATTCTTAACCCGGATAATTGTGATGATGCAGTGGTGGAGATTAGCATCTTCGAGCTGATTATGGAATGTCCTGATGATCTCGTTGTTTGTGAAGATGAGTTACCTGTTATCCTAAGCGGTGCTACTCCCGAAGGCGGGATTTATTCCGGCGATCATGTTGCCTTTAATCCGAACTCAGAGGAATACGAGTTCAGTGCTCCTAGCTGTGGCATCTATACGATCACTTACACATTCACGGATGATGATGGCTGTACAAGATCGTGCGAATTTACCATTACCGTTTTTGAAATTCCGAAGCCGGTTATCGTTGGTCCTTCAGAGGTTTTTTCATGCACCGAAACTGATTATAGTATTGATGAGCAATCTGTGTGCAACGATCATTCAATAATCTCCTACAATTGGGTATTAACAGGTGGAGTATTTGTTCCGGATGGTTTGACCACTGCTACAGGAACACAGGTAACGGTGCAGTGGGATAATAGTTTGGTTCCCGGAAGCTTATCGGTTCAGGCAAGTATTTTTGATGTGATTGAATGCATTGGAAATGATGAAATGACGCCAATTGTAAAACTGAGTCCCGAATTTGCCGGTCAGGTCAAGTATTGGAACCAGTTTGAAACCTACATGCCGACACCGTTCCCGACAGTGGATTATGCAACCTACCCGCATGATTACTTCTATGTGATCCTTTGCCTCGATAGTGGCCAGGGTGTCATTGAACTTGATACGGTTATTGTTCAGCCCAGATTGCTTGAAGGCATCATTGACCTTATGTCGTATTTCGAGTTTGATATGAATTATTTTGTACAGGAATATGGCTGCGAAGGATATTTCCTCAAAATCTGGGATGGCGGTCTGGTGCATTATGATATGCCCGGAGGTTCAGGATTGAACCCGCCTTTAGCAGCAAGACAACTTGGAAATAACTTTACCTATAACAATTGGGGTGGAGTGAATGCTACCGATGCGCTTGCTATCCAACTGATGGCAACCCAGATCAATATCAATGCTGCTCCCTACTATTTCAATTGGGTTGGATCTATGGCCTGGGCTCCGCGTTTTGGATATTATTCACACAGCGCTGCCGATGTAAACAGTTCGAACCCATACATGAATGGTGGAATAACCGCACTTGATGCGCTTACAACCAATTACCGTGCTGTAGGCCTGATTGATGCTTTCCCCAATAACCAGTCAGGAATTCAGTACTCACCAAATTTCCGTGTAACCGGAAGATTGGTTCCTGAATTACCATACACAACATGGCCCGAACCGTTCAATTATGAGTTTGCTGCCGGCAACCCTGTAGCGCCAACAGCAGGCAATCCTCATGATGTGCCTTTCTTCCATAGCAATACTTCCTACCTCTACTTTACACCGGCAACCGATCATAAATACAGCAGTACTGCCATTGCCCTCACTGACAGGAATTTTATCAATATCTATTATCTTGCGCTTGGCGACATCAATTCCAGTCTTGTACCAACTTCTGCGGGATTCAAAGCCGAAACAAACCTGGCGTTGGTTTTTGATGGTGAAAGGGCTGTGAACAAGGGAGAAATCGTTAATATCCCTGTTAGGGTCACACGTGACACAGAATTAGGTGCTGTTACACTTGGCCTGAATTACCGTATTGATCTGATTGAGGTGCTCGGAGTTGATCAGGAAGTGTTTATGATAGATTCGGAAAAGGGAATTGTTCGCATAGCCTGGGCCGATTATAACCCGGTTTATGTGAGTAGCGACGAGGCGATTGTAAATATCAGGGTAAGAATTCTTGACGACATTGATAGTGAAACCCGTTACTTTGAGTTGGATGGAATTTCTGAACTTGCCGATGGAGAAGCACAGGTGATTAAAAACATCGGACTTGCCACTGATGCGCTGAATACTTCCACCAGCAACAGTAAACTGTTTATTACCAATTATCCTAATCCGTTTAAGGAAACAACAATGATCAGCTATAGCCTGCCGGAATCCGGAACGGTGAAACTGGTTGTTTATAACAGCATGGGTCAGATTGTTGAAACACTTGTAAGCCAGCGCCAGGAAGCCGGTACTTACTTAGTTGAGTTCAGCAATCCAACAATTAAACCCGGCGCTTATCTCTACCGGATATTCCTGCAAGGCGAGAAGAGTGACCATATGCAATCAAACACTATGATCCACATGCCTTGATAAACGTGGATCATAAAGGTTTATATCCCTGATTTATTAAACCAGACCGGGGCCGTTTCAATTACAGAAACGGCCCCGGTTTATTTGCACATTACTGAAATCAGGATCGTACGGCTATCGAGTGGTTGATTAGTTGAATGGTCGATTGGTGAAATGGTTGATTGGTCGATTAGTGGGAGTGGTGGAGTAATGGTTTACTGGAGTGATGGTGTGGTGAAGTGATTGGTTAATTGGTTAATCTGCAAATTTGTAGTTCGCTGATTCATTGTGCTTTGAACCTTGGATTTTGAGTTTTGGATTTTGAATTTTGTGTTTCAGCCCCCTATGAGCGTGGAGCGTGGGGAGTGGGGAGTAGGGAGTAATGGAGTTATGTTTGGTTAATTGGTGGGGTAGGTGGAGTAATGGAGTGTTTGGTAGTCAATCCTTTGATCTTTGAATTTGGGAATTGGGATTTAGGACTTTTTACATGGGTCCCAAACGGCTAATTCTGCTTGTCCTTAACCAAGGCATCCTTCTTTTCCTTACCCATCCTGAGTTTCAACAAGGTGATTACACCAACTGCAGCAATGGAGAGCACTGTTATTTCTCCCATGGTATCAAGTGCCCTAAAGTCAACAAGGATCACATTAACTACATTGCGGCCATGAGCAAGTATGTAGGAGTTATCAAGGAAATAATGACTGATGGTTTCTGGTGGTTCAGAACTCAATAGAACAAGTAATATGACTGTAATAAATGAGCCAACAGAAATTGAAATGACGGCATCACGGATCTTTGTGCTTTTTGAAGAGTAGCTGGCAAAGCGTGGGATTTTATAAGCGATCAGCACCAGCAGGACGACAGTGAGGGTTTCGATTGAAAACTGCGTAAGGGCAAGGTCAGGTGCACCATAGAATACAAAAATAAGGGCAACTCCATAACCTGTTATCCCTATTGATGCAACAGCGCCCAATACTGACTTCGATTTGATAGCAAAAAAAGCAGCAAGTAACAGTACCACCACAATCAGAATCTCATAAAGATAGATCTGATGAATCGTGAGAGAAATAACGCTTAGGTCTACAAAGCTGAATAATGACAGGAATCCAATAACCAACACAGTAGTCATCATCCAGTAAATATAATGCCGCAGGTAGCCGTCTTGGAAAAATTTGGTCTGCCAGCTGGCAAACTTCACCATTCTATCAATTACTTTATAATAAACAGACTCCATAAGGTATTCGGAGTGCGACGTGTAAAAGTTATTAATCTGCCTGCCAATGCTTCTTATATAGAAGAAGAAAAAACCTCCTAACAGCGTGAGGACGCTCAGCAACAAGCTCAGATTGAAACCATGCCACAAATGTAAATTCGCTGTAAAAGTTGTACCCATACTTGCACTTGCTGCCGGAGCAATAATAGTTTCTGACAACAATGAAGGGAAGATCCCAAAAATCAAGCCCAGGGAAGCCAGCAACATTGGAGGAAACCATAACCGAAATGGAGCATGGTGGGGGTGTTTTGGTGTTTCCCTGAAAGGTCCGAAAAAGGGTTTTATCCCAACAATTATGGCAGTAGCAACCAGTAGCATGTTAACCAGCACTGCTATAGTTGTCAGCAATATTGTCACCCCTTCGCCATGGAGTGTGCTCTCGTAAATCATTTCTTTCCCAATAAATCCAAGCAGGGGAGGAAGGCCGGCATAAGAAAGTGCGGCAAGCACGGCCGCAATCATTACGTATGGGAGTTTTTTCCCCAGGCCTCCAAGAAAGCGCACATCCCGGGTGCCGGTTTCATGATCAATGGCGCCTGCCACAAGGAACAAGGAGCCTTTATACAAAGCATGAATTACAAGAAAAATGATGGCAGCCGTAATAGCCGTTTGTGTGCCTATACCAATCAAAAATACGAGTATGCCGAGGGCGCTGACCGTTGTATAAGCAAGGATACGTTTTAAATCCGTCTGACCCAGTGCCTGCACAGCACCAAGCACCATCGTAATGCCACCAAATATCAGCAAGGTATATGTCCACGGCTCAGTACCTCCTATGGCCGGGTTTAAACGGGCAAGGAGATAAACACCTGCCTTTACCATAGTAGCTGAGTGCAGGTATGCACTTACCGGGGTTGGAGCCTCCATGGCGCTGGGCAACCAGAAATGGAAAGGGAATTGGGCTGATTTCGAAAAAGCGCCCCAAAAAATCAGGAAGAGCATTGCAAAATACAGTTCATGTGAAATGATAGCGTCATGTTGTGAAAGCAAATCACTAATGTTAAAGCTACCACCGGCAAAGCCCATGATGATCATTCCGGCCAATAAAGCCAGGCCGCCGCCGCCGGTAACGAGTAATGCCTGCAATGCAGCATTCCTTGCTTTTTCCGATTCATGGTTAAAGCCAATCAGAAGGTATGAACTAATGCTTGTAAGTTCCCAGAAAATAAAGAGTGTAATCAGGTTATCAGATAAAACCACGCCAAGCATCGAGGCCATGAAGAAGAAGGTGTAACCATAAAATCTACCCAGCTTTTTATGTCCATGGAGGTAACTGCTTCCATAAAATACTATGAGGGCACCGATACCGCTGATAATTAACGCAAAAGTTAAGCTTAACCCATCAATCAAAAAACCAATATGAATATTCAGTTCCGGGAACCATTTATAATGGCTGCTTATAATTTCACCGTTTGCGATAGCAGGAATATAAGTTCCCAGATAAGCGAAAATGGACAATGGAACAAGGGTCAGAAAATATCCGGCGAGCCGGGGTGCAGCCTTGTGAATATATGGAGCGGCAATAGCCGCTATAAAACCAGCCAGAATTGCCGTTATCATAGTAGATCGTTTTTAGTACTATTCTCGTTTTCAGCTATTGTTGATCCGCCATTTTCTTCTTCTAAGCCACTCTCTGGTGAGCGGCTCCCTTTCTTGTATTTCCCTTCGAGGCGATCCAGCACAGTTTTATCCCACTTTTTATATTTTGATTTATGTGCAGCCCTTCCCATAAGATGTGCTCCCACAGGAACTGTCAGGAAAAGAAAAATATTGGTACCGATCACATGCACAGTAATGCCAAATTCAGCAAAGTGAATAGCCAATGCAATCAGAATGCTTGAAACACCTAAGGTTGCTGCAATTGTTGAGGCGGACATCCGAAGAAATACATCCGGCATTTTGAGTAAGCCAATGGCCCCAAGGAAAATAAAAACGGTTCCCAATACCAGAAAAAATATAACTACAATTTCCCTCATGTTATTAGTTTGATTATTCCTCGCCTCCTTTTTCGTAGTAGTAGGTGAATGCTACAGTACTCAGAAAAGCAATAAGGGCAAGAATCAGTGAAACATCAATGATAATGGATTCGTTGAAAAGTATTGAGTAAGATGAAATAAACCCGATACCAACAATGACGAGCAGGTCAAGGGCAACAACCCGATCCATCAGGCGGGGGCCACGGATAACCCTAATAAAAATCAGCACCATCGAAAGACTCAATACGGGCAGGATAAAGTAGAGCAGAATGTTAGTCAGGTTCATCGCATTGCCTCCAAAAGTTTCTTTTCAAGTCCATTTTTAATAGCGGCTACATCTTCCTGTTCATCGTTGATGTAAACAGAATATACGTAAAGCACCTTGCGGTCAAGCGAAACGTCCATGCTCATAGTACCAGGAGTGAATGTTATTATATTTGCAAGAAGGGTGATCTCCAAATCACTTTTTGCGGTAAGTGGAACGGCTAGAATGCCAGGGCGCATATAGTGTTTAGGTGTAGCTATATCAAACGCGATTATTACGGCTCCTTTCACGATTTCATAAATAAAAAGTGCCAAAAAGCTAAGTACCCTGGGGATTCGCATAAAATATCCGGGATGCTGTCTGCCGTAAATCAACCACAGGATAGCAAAGCTGATTAAAAATCCAAAAGCGAAGTTAACAACCGTCATTTTCATTGTCAGCATGATCCAAACGATCGTAAGAAACACATTGGTAAGGAACATTTTCATTATCTGGCCCCTCCTAAAACTACGTTAATATATTCTTGCGGATTTAACAATTGCTCGCTTGCACGTGAAGCCAGTGCAAAAAGCGGTTCAGGGTAAAAACCAATAAACACAGTAATGGCGGCAAGAAAAATGATAGGGATGACCATGAAAATAACCGGCCTGCTGAAGAGATTTACTTTTACTCTTTCAACTCCCACATGTTCTTTTGGGGAATTTTTCCAGAAAGCCTCATTCCATATCTTCATCATCGAAAACAACGTAAGCAATCCAACCAGTAAGGCCACCGCAGCAACAATATAACTCTGATCTTCAAAAGCTGCCTTCAATAAAAAGAACTTTGACCAAAATCCCGATAAAGGAGGCATTCCGGCAAGTGACAAAGCAGGTATGAGGAACAAGATAGCAACCAAAGGATAGCTGTTCAAAACACCTCCAATTTTCCTTACATCATAATCTCCTTTTAGCTGTTTTACGAGGCCACTTACCAGAAACAGGTTGGTTTTTACGATGATATGATGAAGAGTATAGAAGATAGCACCTGCAATAGCCAGCGGTGTGAATAAAGCCAGCCCGAAGATCATATAACCAATCTGGCTGATAATGTGAAACGATAGAATTTTGCGCATATCATACTGCGAGGCAGCGCCAAGTACACCTACAAACATTGTAAAAGCTGAAATTATGAGTATCAATGTATGCGTAAAGTCAATATTTCCAACAAACAACAGTGTGAACACCCTGATCAGGCTGTAAACACCAACCTTTGTTAAAAGCCCGGCAAAAATGGCGGTAATCGCTATAGGTGGAGTATGGTACGAAGCGGGTAACCAGAAAAATAGTGGGAACACTGCAGCTTTAATCCCAAATGAAGCAAGAAAAAACATGGAGACAACGGTAATCATGCCCTGGTTTTCGTGATTGGCCAACTTTACGGAAAGGTCGGCCATGTTCAATGTACCCACAATTCCATATAGAAATCCAACCCCTACCAGGAAAAGGGCTGAAGAGATAAGGTTGATTGTAACGTATTTGAAGGTGCCTTCAATTTGCTTTGATTCGCCTCCAAGAGTAAGTAATACAAAGGATGATATAAGCATTACTTCAAACCAAACATACATATTAAACAGGTCGCCGGTTACAAAAGCCCCGCACACACCCATATACAATGTGTTTATCAAAGAATAATATCCAAACTGTTTTCTGCGCTTATCAATTGTTACAAGTGAATAGATTGAAAGTGCGAACGCAATGATTCCGGTAATGAGTACCATAGAAGCGCTGAACAAATCAGCTACTATGGTAATACCAAAAGGTGCAGGCCATTCGCCCATTTGAACAGCTTGTATGCCATCAAGCCAAACGGTTCGCACCAGTAGGATACCAATGACAAGCAGTCCGGCGCTGCCCAAGACATTCAATGTAGATTGAATACTGCGCCGAAACCAGAAAATGGTAACAATGATTGCCATAGCCAGGGGCCATAGAATGGGTGCAACAAGAATTAAGTGGTTCATAGATGTGTAATTCCTGTTAGTTAGAAGTGTCAGTTACTTTTAGTTTATCCACATCGTCAACGCCTATTACCTGGTAAACCTGCTCAATAAGAACGATGACAAAGGCAGTTAGGCCAAAACTGATAACAATAGCGGTTAAGATAAGAGCCTGTGGTATGGGGTCGGCAACCTGCTCGGTGATTCTCTTTGCCCCTTCTTCAATTATCGGAGCCTTTCCACGTGTAAGCCTGCCGATAGTAAAAATCAACAAATTAGCAGCGTGTGAAAGCATTGCGAGCCCGATGATTAGCTTTACAACACAACGCCGCAGAATCATGTATATGGCTCCCGCAAATAATCCACCAATTACAAATGCAAGCAAAATTTCCATAATTATTCTTTCATCTTCAGAGTATATATAATACTGGTAGTAATGCCAATAACAACAAAATAAACACCCACATCGAAAAATATTGGTGTGCTTAACTGCCCGATAACCGGTAATGAGAATTTTGTCCAAAGGCCTGTAAATGCAGCTTTCCCAACAAAAGCTGAGAGCAACCCACTTGTAAGCGAAAATGAAAGCCCAAGTACAATGAATAACTTGGCATGAGGAAATAATCTTTTTGCAACCTTCACACCATTTGCGATAGCATATAATGCAAAAGCGGAAGCTGCCACAAGACCACCCACAAAACCCCCACCAGGTTCATAGTGACCCCGCATCAGAACAAAAAATGAAAACAGGAGAAGAACAGGCAATAATATCTTCGTTGAAGTTGACAGGATCAGCGATATCATGGGATCAGCCTTTAGATGAGCATTTTATTTTTTATTCCTTAAAACAGGGAATTTCATAAATTGTTTGAGGCTGCAAATGTAAAAGAAAATTGATTTGAAATATTTAACTATTGTGATATAATTAATTTTTGGGGCAGCAACGCTATCGCAATTATAAGCTATATTTGACCTTTCAAAATCGTGTCGAATTTCTTATTGAAATTACTGAATGACAACCTTCTGGCAAATACTTACAATCATTGGTTCGCTTGGCATCTTCCTGTTTGGAATAAAAATGATGAGCGAATCATTGCAAAAAGTTGCCGGCAACCGGATGCGTTCGATACTTTCTGCAATTACAGCCAATAAGTACCGGAGTGTTTTCACCGGACTGATTGTTACGGCCGTCATTCAATCATCGTCTGCTACTTCCGTGATGATTATCAGTTTTGTTAATGCCGGCTTGCTAAGTCTTTACCAGGCCATCGGTGCGCTTGTGGGAGCTAATATTGGTACAACACTCACTATCTGGATCATATCACTGCTGGGCTTCAAAATATCACTCAATGTTGTTTTATTGCCCCTCATTGCTTTGAGCATTCCTTTTTATTTTTCGTCGCGGAGTAAACTGAAATCCTGGGGCGAACTCATGATTGGGATTGCGCTGCTTTTCATGGGCCTCGAACTAATGAAAACCAACCTTCCTTTGCTGGATGAGAGCAGCCGGCTTATTCAGGATCTTGCCAGCTTCACCCACCAGGGTTTCTTTTCACGTATGATTTTCATTGTGGTAGGAATTGTTTTTGCTATTTTGCTACAATCTTCCAGCGCCTCACTTGCCCTCACACTGGTGATGTGCAATAACGGCTGGATTCAGTTTGATATAGCAGCAGCCATGGTGATCGGAACCAATATCGGAACTACCTCAACAGCAATATTTGCTTCCCTTATTGCTAATCGAACAGCACGGAAGGCATCCTTATCACATCTTCTTTTCAATGTAACCGGGCTTATTTGGGCATTGGCATTCTTCCAGGTGTTTCTGAATGGGATATCACGTCTTACCATTCTGGTTGAAGGCGCTTCTCCATACACCGAAATCAGTGCAATACCAATTGCTTTATCATTCCTGCATACTTCATTTAACCTGATCACAGCCATTGTAATAATAGCTCTTTTACCTCAGTTTATAAGGCTTCTCAACTTATTCATTCGCGAAACCAATACATCTGAGCATTTCAAGCTTACTTATTTTACATCGCCAATCAACACTTCCGAACTATCAGTACTTCAGGCGGGGAAAGAAATTCATGTGTTCGGAAAAAGAACAGAAGCCATGCTTGAATTCATCCCACAATTACTGATTGAAAAAAACGAGGATGACTTCAAGTCATTGTTTGAGCGCATCCAACAGTATGAGGATATTTCGGATCGGATGGAAGAAGAAATTGCATCTTACCTGACGAGGTTATCAGAAAGTGAACTCAGCTTTAAGAGCAGTAAAAAAATCAGGGCCATGCTTAAGATTATTGATGATATGGAAAGCATCAACGATATTTGTATGAAGATGGCTTTGTTGATCAGCAAAAAAAATGAAGACAAAGCCTGGTTCAACCAAAAAATGAGGAACGAGGTGGGAATTATTTTCGAAAAGGTTCGTGAGTCAGTTTGGTTGATGAGCCACCATATCGAGGATTTTGAAAGGCATGTAAATCTTCTGCATGTGCAGGAACTCGAAGATTCAATTAACAATTTGCGAACCGATTTATGGAGTAAGAACCAAAAACGCCTCAAGGCAGGAAAGATACAATATGCTACCGCGCGCTATTTTTCAGAGTTCGTTAGCCTGTTCGAAGAAATTGGCGACCATACAATAAATATCAGTCAGGCGATTGCTGAGTATCAGCATGATTGATAAAGTTTTAGAAACTTAACAATTAATTAATATTGCTTTTTTTTGCCACTTTCAAATGAGTGCCTATTTTTGGCCTCCCATTAAATAGCTGATGGATCAGATATATTTATTCATTGTAATCTTTCTTTTCATCCTCGCCATCTCTGATCTGATGGTAGGTGTAAGCAACGATGCCGTTAATTTTCTGAACTCTGCAATAGGCGCAAAAGCTGCTTCCTTCGGGGTTATCATGGCAGTTGCGATCCTGGGCATCATAGTGGGAACCACATTCTCCAGCGGCATGATGGAAATTGCGAGAAGCGGGGTATTCTTTCCCGTTCAGTTTCATTTTTCCGAGATCATGATCATATTTCTGGCCGTAATGATCACTGATGTTTTGCTGCTCGACACTTTCAGCAGTTTTGGCTTACCCACTTCAACTACCGTTTCTATCATTTTTGAACTATTGGGTGCAGCCGTAATTGTTGCCATTGTTAAAATTATCAGCGATGGCGGGACTATGCAGGATATGGGTAATTACATCAATGCCGGTAAATCCCTTGCCATTATTTCGGGTATTTTGCTTTCTGTGATAATTGCTTTCACAGTTGGTAGTATCGTTCAATTCTTTTCCCGTTTGCTTTTTACCTTTAACTTCAAACCAAAACTCAGGTACCTTGGTGGTATTTGGGGAGGGTTTGCAATTACAGCAATCACCTATTTTATGGTGATAAAGGGTGCACGCGGAGCTTCATTTATGAGCGCTGACCTGGTAGCAAGCATTGAGAACAATGCTTTCTCCATTATGATTCTCAGCTTCATAGCCTGGTCCATTATCTTTCAGTTATTGATATTGCTTTTCCGAACCAATGTGATGAGGATTGTGGTTCTGATTGGCACATTTGCCCTTGCAATGGCTTTTGCCGGCAACGATTTGGTTAACTTTATTGGCGTGCCACTTGCCGGCTTCGAATCTTTTAAGGTCTTTGTAAACGATCCTGCTTCTGATCCGAATCAGTTTCTGATGGGTTCGCTCATGCAGCCGATTGCCACACCTACATATATGCTACTTCTGGCAGGCGCTGTGATGTCGCTCACCCTGATATATTCCAAAAAGGCACGAACCGTAATTGATACAAGTGTAAACCTTAGCAGGCAGGACGAAGGTACCGAACGTTTTGGCTCCACCGCACTTTCCAGAAACATTGTCAGGCTTTCAATGAACCTCGGCCAGGGAATCAGCAATATGCTGCCGGCCAGAGTCAACAACTTTATTCATAATAGGTTACAGAACCATAATGATAAGCAAGATCCGCAACACTTGGTTTCATTTGATATGGTACGTGCATCAGTGAACCTCGTTGTGGCAAGTATCCTCATTGCTTCCGGTACCTCTCTAAAACTGCCACTCAGTACAACTTACGTGACATTCATGGTAGCCATGGGCACATCGTTTGCCGATGGAGCCTGGGGGCGCGAAAGCGCTGTCTACAGGATCACAGGTGTGCTTTCAGTTATTGGTGGCTGGTTCATAACTGCTTTTGTTGCATTTTTCGCCGCATTAATTGTTGCGTTTATTATGCTTAAAGGCGGTGTTATCAGCATGTTTGCGCTCATCGCAGTTGCAATATTTGTACTTATAAGGCAGCAGAAGTTCTATCGCAAGCGCGAAATTGAACGCAAAGCTGTATCCGATGAAGATGCCATTGAACTGCTCGATGATGTTAACGTTCTGACAAAGTGTACCAGCAGTATTATCAACAATCTTGGCACAGTTGCAAAGCTTTATCCGCGCACCCTCAAAGCGCTTTTTGAGGAAAACCGCAAAAAGCTTAAGGATGTGAAGGAAGATGTTGAAAAACTTAACAAACACACGAAACATTTAAAGGACAACATCCATAAAACTGTTGATAAACTACGGGAAGATTCTGTTGAAACCGGACATTACTATGTGCAGGCCCTTGACTATCTCAGGGAAATCGCCCATTGCATGAATTATATTTCAGAACCATGTTATGAGCACGTTAATAACAACCACAAGGGTTTGCTCAATGCACAGAAATCAGAACTGACCAAAATAATGCAGGAAACAACCAAGCTGATTGCCCTTATTCTCGACTCTATTCAAAAATCGGAGTTTTCGCGGCAGGAAGAATTGCTCAAACTTCAAGTTGTTATTCTTGATATCCTCGATCAAACGAGAAAGGCTCAGGTAAAAAGAATCAGGGGAAATGAAGCTGGCACAAAGAATAGCCTGCTTTATCTTAATATTATTGCCGAAACCAAGAACCTCATTCTTTTTATGGTGAACCTGTTTAAATCTCACAGGGATTTTGTAATCTATACCAACGGTTCGAACCCGGATACTAAGTCAACTACAACCAACTAAAGCAGCACTCCCAGTTCAAAATATCAGTTCTTCCATTAAGTTCTGCAATTTCAGAACCTGATTAGTTTGATGGTTTCGGGACCCGAGTCTAAATCAACCCTCAGGAGGTAAAGACCGGCCGGCAGCTCAGTCAAACCATATTCTACAGTTACTTTATTTGTCTGTGAATAATCCTCAATTATTAAAGCCTTTCCTGAGATATCGCTGATTACAATGCGATGGATCGCACTCTCTGGTTGGTTACATTCAATTCTTATGAAAGTGGAAGATGGGTTTGGGTAAACATTGATTAAATGTTTCCTGCCTGGCAGCATCTCAATTGAATTCATCAATAACTGCGCCTGCTCAAAATCAGGAATACCATAACCAAGCAGGAAATCGGGGTTTTGATACTGCGAACCGCTTTGTACAATGGCTTCATACACGTTAACACGATTTAAATTCATATTACTTTGCCATAAACAGGCGGCCATTCCTGCCAGCACCGGCGAGGAGAATGAAGTGCCGCTGCCATTGCTGACGTTACCGTTTGAGCCTACAATCGCAGTACCTGAACCTTGGGCAGCAATATCAGGTTTCACCCTGCCATCAGCGCTTGGGCCTATTGAGCTAAAGCCGGCATAGTTTCCTGATGCATTAACAGCTCCAACAGCCATAACCTGATTACCATCAGAAGGTGCAATAATATATTGCCAGGCACTACTACCTTCATTGCCGGCGCTGTTCACCACGAAAATCCCTTTGCTTGCAGCGCGGTTGGCACACATAGTTATAGGTGTAGAATTACCATCCATATCTGCGTATGTGTGGTTTTGCGCAGGATCATCAAATTCATAATACCCCAGCGATGAATTGATAACCCAAACGCCAACACTATCAGCAAATTCTGCACCGGCAACCCAGAAATATTCTTCCATGAGGTATTCTGAATTTCCGGGAGGGCCATTTGCATCTTCAGTCCTTAACAGCCAATAAGATGCTTCCGGCGCGGTTCCCACCATTAAGCCTGGCAAATTGGCTCCCATCGTAGAAAGTACCATGGTGCCATGAGAGTGTATGGATGATTGATAAACATTGTTGCCTGGCTGCACAAAATCGAGGGCTCCAAGAATACGGCCATGTGCCCGCAAACTGTCAAAAGCGGGAATAATATCCACATTGCTGAATCCTGCATCCAACACTGCAATGGCAATTCCCTGCCCGCGATAACCCTGGTTGTGCAGATGCTGACCATTTACCATCTGTATCTGGTTGGAGGCTGATCCATAATTATAATAGTCAGTCATTAGTGCTTTGGAACTGTTCTGAACAAATGACAAATCATACATTTCATTCTCAAAAAACGGTTTACTTTTCCAGTTGGACTTGCTTTTGACACTGCCATTCCCATTCATTGGAACCACCGCCGAAACAAAGGGCAAGGCTTGTAAACCGGGTATGATATTGGGGTTTTGGATCCAAACAGCAGCCGTATTGAACCAGCGGGAAACTGCAGCGATTTGTGCTCCCGGGGTGGTAATTGCCTGCAGATATGTTTGGTTTACAGGAATGTCATCCATCTGGATCGGGATGTTTTGCCTGTTCCTGCGGTCAATGGCTGCCTCACTCAGAAACTCTGATGGGTTCGCGATTGTATACGGAGAGTTGTTTTTATCAGTAAAGTGGATTACATATCCCGGACCCAAAGGTTGCCCAGATGTTAGAATAGCAAGACTGATAAAAAAGAGGGTAAACAGTAATTGTTTCATGCGTGTGTTTTTGACGGAATTCTCTAACTTATTGAAAGGAATACAAAAGTACGATTTTATATGCGAACGCCACTTAATCGGGAGAATGTGTAATAAGCAAACAGTGGTCAGATAATTAGCAGTATTTTTGCGATCCAGTTGCTTAACCATTTCGTACGATGCGCATTGATATCCTGACCATTTTCCCTGAGATGTTTTCGGGCCCTTTTGATCACTCAATTATAAAAAGGGCAAAAGAAAAGAAACTTGTCGAAATCTATTTTCATAACCTTCGCGATTTTTCTCAATCCAAACATCGCAATGTTGATGATTATGCTTTTGGTGGCGGAAGCGGAATGGTAATTATGGCCCAACCGATAGCAGATTGCATTGATAAGTTGAAACAGGAACGCAATTACGACGAAATCATCTTCCTGACGCCTGACGGTGTTTTATTTAGCCAGCCTGAAGCCAATCGTCTTTCGTTGCTTGAAAATATAATTCTCCTTTGTGGCCATTACAAAGGCGTTGACGAGCGCATCCGTGAACACTACATTACCCGTGAGATTTCGGTAGGCAATTATGTTCTCTCTGGTGGCGAGTTGGCCGCTGCAGTGATTTGCGATAGTTTGATAAGACTCATTCCCGGAGTGCTGAATGATGAAACATCCGCATTGTCCGACTCTTTTCAGGACAATTTGCTCTCACCACCTGTTTATACACGTCCAGCTGATTTCCGAGGCAATAAAGTTCCGGATGTTCTGCTTTCAGGCAATGAGGCACTCATCAATCAATGGCGGCTTGAGCAAGCCTTGAAACGAACAGGGGAGAGGCGGCCGGGCTTGCTGGAGGAGTAGATTGTATGGAGTGGTTAATTTGTCAATTTGTTAATTGGTTGAGTGTTTGGGAGTACTGGAGTACTGGAGTAAAGGAGTGATGGGATGTGGAGATGTTACAAATAGATTTGCGAAAAGCGAGTCCCCCTTGGAGAAGGGGGTCAGGGGGATTGACATTGTTCAATAACTGGAGTAATGGAGTTTTGGAACACCCGGAATAGGGAACATGAAACTCGAAACGCCGAACATCGAACACGAAACCTGTCACTTCGATAAGCACTGTGACCGGGACTCAAAACTTTGAACATTGAACCCGGAACTTTGAACTCCGAGCCTTTTCCAACTTTTTTGCGAACCGAGTTTGTTTTTGAAAAAAATATTGACGTATATTTGCACTCATTTTTGATTACACCCATTCCAAATACCTATTGTGATGAATAAGAGCGAATTAATGAAGTTTGTTGAAGAAACACTGGTTCCACAAAAAGAGCTTCCAAACTTTAAGGCAGGAGATACCGTAACGGTTCACTATAAAATTAAAGAAGGCGATAAAGAACGTATCCAGCAATTCCAGGGTGTTGTTTTACAACGTTCAGGAACTGGTCTCACCGCAAGTTTTACGGTTCGCAAGGTCTCCGGAAGCGTTGGTGTGGAAAGGATTTTCCCGGAAAATTCACCGTTTATTGATAAAGTTGACATCAACAAACGTGGTGTCGTTCGCCGGGCACGCATTTTCTACCTGCGCAAGCTCAAAGGTAAAAAAGCGCGCATCAAGGAAAAAAAATACTAGATTTCAGCTTTTGATATCAGAAGTCCCTTTACCGGGACTTTTTTTTTTGAGCGCACATTTTACGTAATTTTAATGTCGAAAAAATAAAAACAGATTTCCTATGACTTCATCTGAACCGGTTTATAGCCAAACAGCGCTTGATATGTTTACAGTGGCCAATGAGTATTGCATTTTTATGGAGAAGGCATGCAAGTACCAAAAAACCGATGTGTACAATTACCTTTTGAAAGTCTTCCCATTGCTTTACATCAAAGGAGCGCTGATGCCACAGATTGAAGTTGAATTCCCTGAAGCAAATGAACGCTATGTGACTGAAGAACAATGGCAGATAGTGTTTAACGAACTGAGGGAATTATTTGGTGAGGACGACTTGTTTAATCATTGCGATCCAAAAGATGAGTTTTTCGAACCGGTAAAACTAAGTCTGGCTGAGAACCTTGCAGATATATATCAGGATATGAAAGATTTTGTGCTTTTGTACAGCAAGGAAATGCATGCCGCCCGCGAAAATGCAATACATGAAGTAGGTCGTTTATTCAAATCACATTGGGGGCATCGGGTACTCAGGTGCCAGACACATCTTCATTTTTTATTGCATCGCAGGGATATTGAGTCAGAAGAAGTATATTAAATGCCCATTTTGCACAAATTTCAACTTTTCTATTACTCCATGGACTTCTAAGTGGTCAGGTACTCAACTATCAGTTATTAATTAGGAGCCATTTTTAAAAGTCATAAACTGCTGATTTTTATCTTATTTAGTCCCTGTCTCTTCAACGAGAAACGCTGAAAGTAAGCGGTTTGTGAAAGTCCCCTTTAGGGGATTTAGGGGCAAAAAGGCTTTTTGTAATAGACGTATTTCTCAATTTCCCATTCTCAATTTTGCATCCCTCATCAGCACAAACAATTCCTATTGGTAGCTTGTTATCCCTCAAAATTCTTAATTTCGCAAACTCACTCAAAATATCTTTATCATGAATTTCGATTTAATAGTTATAGGAAGTGGCCCGGGAGGTTATGTTGCCGCTATCAGGGCATCGCAACTGGGTTTGAAAACCGCTGTAGTTGAAAAAGCCGAACTCGGTGGTGTGTGTCTCAACTGGGGTTGTATCCCAACCAAAGCCCTGCTGAAAAGCGCGCAGGTATTCAACTATATGAAACACGCAGCCGATTATGGTGTGACCCTAAAAGAAGAACCAGTAGCCGATTTTTCCTCAATGGTGAAACGCAGCCGCGAAGTTGCAGCAGGCATGAGCAAAGGAATTCAATACCTTTTTAAAAAAAATAAAATTGAGCATATTGCAGGAACCGGCAAGATCAAGCCGGGTAAGACGGTTGAAGTTACTGCCGAAGACGGATCAATCAGTGAATACACGGCAAGTCATATAATCTTGGCCACCGGCGCCCGTAGCCGTGAACTCAAGGGATTGGAGCAAGATGGAAAAAAAGTAATTGGTTATCGTAAAGCAATGACCCTCGACAAACAACCCGAAAGTATGGTCATTGTTGGCTCAGGAGCTATCGGTTCGGAGTTTGCGTTTTTTTACAATAGTATCGGTACCAAGGTTACGCTCATTGAATACATGCCTAATATTTTGCCTGTTGAAGACGAGGAAGTTTCGAAGCAACTTGGCCGCAGTTTCAAAAAACAAGGTATTACGGTCATGACCGATTCAACAGTAGAATCGGTGGATACGAAAGGCAAACTATGCAAGGTTCAGGTAAAAACAAAGAAAGGAAAAGAAACCATTGAAGCCGAAATAGTTTTGTCAGCCGTTGGTATTGCGCCCAATATTGAAGGGTTGGGACTGGAAGAAACAGGCATTGAACAAGAAAAAGGCAAGGTAAAAGTTGATCATTATTACCAAACCAATGTTGAGGGCTATTATGCGATTGGTGATATTGTTCATGGGCCTGCACTTGCGCACCTGGCTTCACATGAAGGTATTATTTGTGTGGAAGCCATTGCAGGTAAGAACCCTGAACCCATTGATTATGGCAATGTTCCCGGATGTACCTACACAAATCCGGAAGTAGCCTCTGTTGGAATGACTGAACGAGCTGCACGTGATGCAGGTTATGAATTGAAAATTGGCAAATTTCCTTATTCGGCTTCGGGTAAAGCAAGCGCAGCTGGCAATAAGGATGGATTTGTAAAACTCATATTTGACGCCAAATACGGAGAATTGCTGGGGGCACACATGATCGGGGACAACGTAACCGAAATGATTGCCGAATTGGTAATGGCCCGAAAACTGGAAACCACTGCCGAAGAACTTATCAAAGGCATACACCCCCACCCAACAATGTCGGAAGCTGTAATGGAAGCAGCAGCAGCAGCTTATGATGAAGTAATCCATTTGTAAGATTGCTTTTAACCAGGCAGTGTCCCTGTACCCTTGAACCGTTCGCAGTAGCAGCAGCGGCAGCAGCAGCCACCGCAGTGAACCTTCAAATTCGAACCTTCAAATTCGAACCTGAAACACCAAACCTGAAACACAGAACCTTGAACTTTGAACCTTGAACTTTGAACTAAGCTTTTTAACCTGATGTTATTTGCCAATCCATTCATGCTGTGGGGACTGTTTGCCATTTCGATTCCCATAATCATTCATCTGTTCAACCTGCAACGTTACAAAAAGGTGTATTTCACCAATGTGAGGTTTTTGAAACAGTTGAAGCAGCAGTCACGCCGGCAATCGGTGCTGAGGCATTGGCTGGCATTGCTTTTCCGCATCCTTGCTATAATCGCGCTTGTGTTGGCCTTTTCCAAACCGTTTATTCCAACATCTGTAGGTAATATTTCTGATTCCGGTGGGATCGCCAGTATCTATATTGACAATTCCTTCAGCATGGGAGCCGAAGGTCGCGAAGGTTTGCTCATCAACGAAGCCATCAACAAAGCCCGTACGATCAAAGACAACCATTCCCGCTCTGATAAATTCAATTTCCTTACCAACGACTTCCTTGCCGTGCATCACCGCATGTTTTCGGCTGATGAGTTAGCTGATTTCATTGATGAAGTTGATGTAAGTCCGGCTATAAAGGATTTGCGTGATGTTTTAAACCGCCAGTATGATTTGCTCAACAGCGAATCAGGTTCCAACAAAACGGTTTACCTAATTTCTGATTTTCAGCGAAATGTGTCTTCTTTTGAAGGCTTGATTCCCGATACAAACATGCGGCATTTCATGCTGCACCTCGAACCGGTTCGCCAAACCAACCTGAGTGTGGATACCTGCTGGTTCGAAACACCCGCGCAGCAACCCGGGCAAATCGTTACGCTGAATGTTACAATCACAAACCACAGCGATAGTCCCAGGGAGCAAGTTCCTGTAAAACTGATTGTGAACGGAACACAAAGGGCTTTGACTTCCATTGATATCAATCCCCGTGAGAGTGCAACCGGTTCACTCAGTTTTTCCATCCGCGAAACAGGCATTCATCAGGGTTTTGTTGAACTCAGCGACTACCCGGTTACTTTTGACGATCGCTTATATTTCTCATTCCAGGTGCTGTCTTCAATCAATGTGCTCAGTATTTTTGATCAAAGCCCGGGCCCATATTTACGTGCGTTGTATGGGAATGACAGTCTTTTCAACTTCACCGAAACCAATGTCAGGCAGCTTAATTATGCTGAGCTAAACCGCCAGCAATTGATCATATTGAACGGTTTGAACACCATTTCCAGCGGTCTTGCCTCTGAACTTGGCCGCTTTGTCGAAAGCGGGGGCAGTCTTTTCATTATTCCTTCATCCCGTATTGACCAGGATTCGTACAATTCCTGGTTGCGATCCCTGAATAGCCTGACTTTCGGTGGGCAGGATACGACCCGTTTGCGCATGGCAGACGTCAATATTCTTCATCCGTTGTTCAAAGATGTTTTTGAAACCCAGGCCGGCAAACCAACGGAATTAAGTCCTGACACGGACCTGCCCTGGGTGAGCAAAAGGTATAAATTTGTGCTTCCACCACGTAAATCAATAGAAACGCTGATAAGCCTGAAGGATGCTGATCCGTACCTTGTTGCCGACAGCTACGGCGAAGGGAATATTTATATTATGGCTTCATCACTTGAAACTGAGGCTACCACTTTCCCGGTGCATGCCATTTTTGTTCCAACGCTTTATAAAATGGCTTTGCTGAGCACGCCTCGCCAGGATATTTACAACAAGGTGGGAACCCAGGAATCGGTGAGCATCGGAAATCTCAGCCCCGGCAGCGATCAGGTTTTCCAGCTTTCAGCAAGTGATGGGAACTTTAGGTTCATTCCAGGCCATCGCACCATTAATTACAACACCCACTTATTTGCGCTTGACGCCATCAAAACCGCTGGTAATTATCACCTTACTGCCGGTCAGGATACGCTACTCGTGCTCTCGTTCAACTACGACCGCCGCGAATCCGTGCCAGATTATTTAAGCGTTGAAGAGCTTTATGATATGGCTGAAAACACAGGAATCACTAATTTTGCAGTCATCAGCGAGAGTGAGCGGCCCGTTGGCCAGGTGATCAGTGAACTGAACAGGGGCAGGCAATTATGGAAGTATTTTATTATTGCCGCTCTGTTTTTCCTGCTGGCTGAAATCGCCGCGCTTCGCTTTTTGCCCTAATATGGTTCGAACCCAGCACACGAGAGACTATTTTTGAAGATGGAAGAAAATTTGCCAATTATACCTGACGAACCAACAGAACCTGAAGCGCAAGCGGTTGAGCAGCATGATTTACACCGTGTTACTCCACTTACCGGCATGTATGAGAACTGGTTTCTCGACTATGCTTCCTATGTGATCCTTGAGCGTGCTGTTCCTGAATTACTGGATGGATTGAAGCCAGTTCAACGGCGGCTTTTACATGCTATGTACGAACTCGAAGACGGACGCTACAATAAGGTAGCCAACATCATCGGGCACACAATGAAGTACCATCCACACGGCGATGCCTCCATTGGTGATGCGTTGGTTCAGATGGGTCAGAAAGAATTGATGATTGACACCCAGGGAAACTGGGGAAATGTGCTTACCGGCGACAGCGCCGCCGCTCCCAGGTATATCGAAGCCCGTCTTTCGAAGTTTGCATTAGAGGTGGCGTTCAACCCTAAGAACACCAAGTGGAAGCCTTCATACGATGGCAGGAACAATGAACCGGTTGCTTTACCGATGAAATTTCCCTTGCTGCTGGCCAGTGGTGTAGAAGGAATCGCGGTTGGGTTAGCGTCAAAAATATTGCCGCACAATTTCATTGAACTGATTGATGCTTCCATAAAAATCCTGAAAGGCGAAGATTTTCAAATATTTCCCGATTTTCTGACAGGCGGACTGGCTGATTTTTCGAAATATAGCAAAGGCCTGCGGGGAGGAAAGGTCAGGGTTAGAGCACGGATCAGTAAAATTGATAAGAAAACCCTGGCCATTACCGAACTACCTTTTGCCACTACAACTGGCTCGCTGATTGATACCATTATTGCAGCCAACGACAAAGGCAAAATCAAAATCAGGAAGATTGACGACAATACATCGGAGAATGTAGAAATTCTGATTCACCTTCAGCCCGGTGTATCGCCCGATACAACCATTGATGCCCTGTATGCATTCACCTCCTGCGAGATTTCTATTTCTACAAACAGTTGCGTGATTTATGAAGGCAAACCGCAGTTCCTTTCGGTAAATGATTTACTGAAAATCTCAACCAACAATACCCTTTCGCTTTTACGCGGCGAATTGCAGATTCGCAAAGATGACTTACTTGAAAAGCTTCATTTTGCTTCGCTGGAAAAAATCTTTATTGAGAAACGCATTTACCGTCGCATCGAGGAAAGTGAAACCTGGCAGGAAGTGATTGACGCCATTGATAAGGGACTGAAACCTCACACCAAACAGTTTATCAGGGAAGTCACCACCAACGATATCATCCGGCTTACCGAGATTCAGATCAAGAGGATCTCAAAATACAATTCATTCAAAGCCGACGAGGAAATTAAACGGCTACAGGATGAACTCAGTGAAGTACAGCATGGGCTTGATAACCTCGTGGAATTTGCCATTGATTATTTCAAACGTATTTTAAAGAAATACGGCAAAGGCAGGGAACGCAGGACCGAGATCAGGAACTTTGATGTAATTGAAGCTGCTGCTGTTGCTGCTGCCACACAAAAGCTTTATGTGAACCGCGAGGAAGGTTTTGCGGGAAGCAGCCTCAAAAAGGATGAGTTTGTCTGCGAATGTTCCGATATTGACGACATCATTGCTTTTCGTGATGATGGCACTTTCCTGGTAACCAAAGTGGCCGACAAGGTTTTTATGGGCAAGAACATCATCCATATTGATGTTTTCAAGCGTAACGATGAGCGAACCATTTATAATATGGTGTACCGCGAAGGCAAAAACGGAAATGCTTTTATAAAACGTTTCGCCGTATTGGGAATCACCCGCGATAAAGAATACGATCTTACATCAGGCAAGCCGAATTCAAAGGTTCTGTATTTTACCGCCAATCCCAATGGCGAAGCAGAAACGATCAAAGTTTTTCTGAAACCCAAGCCCAAGCTGAAAAAACTTAGTTTTGAGTTTGACTTCAGTACGCTTGCCATCAAGGGCAGAAATTCAAAAGGCAATATCCTGAACCGCAATCCAGTTCAGAAAATTGTTAAATCCGAGGAAGGCATTTCAACCCTCGGCGCCCGTTCAATATGGTTTGATGATACGGTTCGCAGGCTCAACACCGATGCCCGTGGTAAATACCTGGGTGAATTTGGCAGCGACGACCGGATCTTAACGATCATGTCGTCAGGAACATACCTTCATACCGGTTATGATCTTTCGTTGCATTTTGATGAGGACCTGGCCCATATTGAAAAACATAACAATGGAAAAATTCTGACTGTTATTTATTACAATGGTGTTAAACAGAATTATTTCCTCAAACGTTTTATTGTTGAACCGGCCGACAAAAAAGTATTGTTCGTACCTGAAGAAGAAGGCAGCAGGCTTGTTGCTTTCACGCTTCGGTCAGAACCAAGGGTTCAGGTTGAGTTTGATAAAAAGCTCAATCCGAAGCTGCTTGAAGATGAACTGATCGCTGCCAATGAATTTGTTGAAGTCATGGGAGTGAAGGCGATTGGGAAGCGGATATCAAGGCATGTTGTGAAGAAAGTTGGGTTTGTTGAAGAGGCTAAGGCTGAGGCTGAGGCTGAGGAAGAACAGCCGGAGGAAGTAGCGGGTGAATTTGAGGAGGAGGCTAAGGCTGAGGAAGAACAGACAGTGGATGTGGATGGTGAGGCTAAGGCTAAGGCGGAGGAAGAACAGCCGGAGGAAGTAGCTGGTGTGGAGGGTAAGGCTAAGGCTGAGGAGGAAAAATTGATATCAGAAGGAGAAATTGGTTTGGCTGGTGTTGTGGGTGAACCTAAAGAAGTTGTTAAAGAAAAGAAACCCGGAAAAACCAAAGACAAAAATCAGGAAAAGAAAGACGAGGAACCAAAACCGGCTGATGAACCAAAACTACCTGAAAACATTTCGCTCACTCCACCCCGGCCAAAAGAAGACAACAAACAGATGACGTTGGAGTTCTAGAAGTTCAAGAGACAAGAGACAAGAGACAAGAAACAAGAAACAAGAGACGGGGTCGAGGGACGAGGGACGAAGGGATCAGTAACCGGTAACCAGCAACCAGTAACCTGCAACTAGTAACCAGCAACCAGCAACTTTGAACTTTGAACCCGGAACAAACTAACTAATTAACTAATTGACCAATAAACTACCCGACCACTAAACAACCTCCCCCATGGACAACACAAGAATACTTGACCTAACTACCGATGTAAAATGGATAGGCGTGCTGGACCCAGATCTGGTGACTTTTGATGTGGTGATGGAAACCAAGTACGGAACAACCTATAATTCCTTTTTTGTTGACGATGTTGAAAAAACCATCATCGAAACCACCAAGGAAAAATTCTGGGATGTTTACGAGGCAAAAATCCGCAAGCTTACCGATCCCGCTGAAATAAAGTATATTATCCTCAATCACACTGAACCAGATCATTCCGGCAATCTGAAAAATCTGCTCAGCATTGCTCCAGATGCCACGGTGATTGGAAGCGGCAATGCCATCCGCTACCTGAACGATATGCTTGGCGAACCTTTCAGGCATCGGATCGTAAAAGACGGCGACATTTTAAACACCGGCAAAAAAACCTTTAAATTCATCAGCGCACCCAACCTGCATTGGCCTGATTCAATGTATACCTGGCTAGAAGAGGATAAGGTACTTTTTACCTGCGATTCTTTTGGCGCCCACTATTGCGATGAGCGCATGTTCGACGATCTGGTTGGTAACTGGGACGAAGCCTTCAAATATTATTTTGATGTGATCCTGAAGCCTTATAGCAAGTTTATACTGAAAGCCATTGATAAAATTCGTCCCTTGCCCATCAATATTATTGCTACCGGCCACGGACCCATTTTGCGGTCGGACTGGAAAAAATATGTTCAGCTTTCAGAAGATTATGCGAAGGAATATATTGGCCTGCCTGAGAAAAACAGGGTTTTCATTCCCTATGTTTCAGCTTATCAGAATACGGGCATCATGGCCGAAAAGATAGCCGATGGCATACGCAGCGCCGGTAACATTGAAGTGGATGTATGTGATATAGAAATGATGCCGCTTGGCGACATTGATGAAAAAATTGCCCGTTGCAATGGTTTGCTCATCGGCAGTCCGACAATCAATCAGACTATACTTCTTCAGATATTCCAGCTTTTTGCCCTCATCAACCCAATTCGCGATCGCGGCAAGCTGGCCGGCTCATTTGGTTCGTATGGCTGGAGTGGCGAAGCCGAAAAAATTATTGCAGCAAATATTGAGAGCCTGAAACTAAAATACATGGGCGAAGCGTTTTTCACAAAGTTTACACCCCATGAACCGGAACTTGAAAAAGCTTTTGAGTACGGCACAAGGTTTGGTGGCCAATTGCTGAAAATCCTGGAAAATGATAAAGACGAATAAAAACATTTTTGTTAGCCTAAGCCTGTTCATACTTATTGCTCTTACACTAGGTTCGTGCAGTGTTGAAAGGCGGCTCGCAACTGAGTTTTTTAAGAACCGTCATAACACAACAGTGATGGTGATTCCGGCAGACTTTGTTTACAAGCGCAATCTTAAGAAATATGAAGTAGCGGATGTCGGTCAAATGGAAGATGCTACACTTGACTCAGTGCTTTATACCCGGAGCATTTTCATGCAAAATGTTTCTGATTCCATTTTTCTCGAAACCTATATGAATGCGCTGATCAAGAACCTGCGTAACAAAGGGCTCAAAGTTTATCTTGAACCTGATGCCGACATTTTTCTGAAGGATACTACCAATAAATACATTGTTAACGTTGCCCAACTTATGCTCGAGGAAAATGTTGAACTGCTTTTTGATCCTGACTATGATGTTGAATACAGTTACATTGGTGATTTTTATCTGAACAAGGTTTCTCTCAGTTCCTGGTTCGAAATATCAGGTGTAAACGAAGAAGCTCCAAAAACTGCTGTTGCCTTTGCTGAGATGACCATGAGAGACGCATTTGATGGCCGGCTCCGTTTTTTCCCGTTTACCGGACACGTCATGTACAGTTATTCAGTTGATTCTATCCAGGTTGATGATCTTTACACAATGGCTGAAGCAGCTGGTACTGAGTATGCAAGTTACATTTTCGATTATCTTCTGAACCGTTATGTTGACCGCAATGTTCCAACGTACGAACCGCGCAGCATTTATTTCCGCTATGATTTCAACACCCGCATGCTGAAACAAGCGTATGATGAAAGGTTTGAGTTTATCGAGTAAACCTCAACTTCCAATGCAATAACTGAAATAAGTCGGAGAATTTAGTAAGATTAACGTCCGTAATACGATAGTGTCACCCACGTAGTTCCATTATAACCTTCAAATTCACCGCTGCTTGTATTGAAACGTATCATTCCCTGAACCGGAGGTGATGGCCTCTGGGCAGTTGTGCCTACGGGAACAATAATAGCTCCGGTTCCATGTACATCAAGTTCGGCGTTGCTGCGCGGTGCATTATTGATCCCCACCTGATTTGCGCTGCTTGAAATCATAGCGGAGCCATATTTATTCTCAAATTGTACGTTACTACCGCCTGTTCCTGCAAGCCTGATTTTTGCTTCAGGCTCTTGTTCGTTATAATAGCCCAGTTGCAATGTAGCTGTGGACCTGTTCCATTCAAAAGTGTTTCCACCAATCAGATTGCCGGCAAATGTAAGATCGCCGCTGGCTTTGATGCTGCCGTTCACATCAAGGTTTGCAGTCGGGTTGCCAACGCCGATACCAACCATGGGGCTGCCCCCTGTCTGCATGATGGCGAATTTGTTATTGCTGTTTTCAAGCCTGATTGGATTGCTTCCGGATAAATCATGTAATAAAATGGCAGATCCACTTTCTGCTTTTGGCCCTTCAGGATTTAATGAAAGCACCCCACTATTGGTATTCCAGGACATACCATTTACACTCAGATTTCCATAAGCGGTAATGTCGTTATTCACTATCAGATCCCCGCCGACCTGCAGCATTGCATCAGGAGTTGTAACGCCAATGCCAACAAAGCCGGTATTGAGAATCCGCATACGCTCAGTATTATTCGTCCGCAGAACCAATGGTTGATTATCAGATGTTCCGATATAATTGCTTGAAGGGTTTGTTCCACTATTTCCCAGGCTTGACCAGTAAGCGCCTGAGCCAAGATTTCGTTTGCTTATCACACCGCTTGCGTTCACAACCAGCACTTCATTTTCAGTACTAGTTTGCAATCCTTCGAGACGCAATGGATTTGTGCCGTTCACATGCAAACTGTTTGAAGGAGTGGTTACGCCAACGCCCAGGCGGCTGTTCGTATTGTCCCAATGCAGGTTTGAGGGGGATAATACACCGGATGTTCCACTGCCCACTAATACTTTACCAGTTGCAAGCGTTGTTTGACCTGTGCCTCCTTTACTTACACTTATTGTGTTGCCAGCCCATTGACCAATAAAGCTAGTTGACTTTATGTTGCCAATTACATCAAGCTTTTCTGTAGGATTAGTAGTTCCAAGGCCTATTCGCTCAAGGTTGATGTTTCCATAAAATAAACCTGCCGATCCAATAACAACCTGATGGTCTCCTGTAGCACTTGGTAACGTAGCTGAATTGCCTATTGCGATGTTGTTTGAACCGGTGGTTATACCAAACCCGGCATAATACCCGATTAACGTATTACCTGTTCCAGTGCTTATTGATCTGCCAGCAGCAACACCCAGTGCTGTATTTTCACTTCCACCTGTCGTAGATTGCAGTGCGCCTACACCCACCGCTGTGTTTTCCCTACCACCAACCGTGCTTTTCAGCGTGTTTACTCCTACTGCTGTGTTATCCCATCCCCATTGCAAAGAGTTAAGCGAGTATGCTCCAAGGCCTGTATTATGCATGCCTTCACCAGATCCATCTGCGCTAATTAAGAAACTCCCGGAATTTCTACCCAAAAATGTATTGTAAAATGATCCATACATATCATCCCCATAGTTATGAAGAAATCTTTCCCCATTTTTAAAAATAATTCCGGAACTTGAATTATTTGTATTAGGTAGTTCAATCGAACCGGTCAGTTCCAACTGTTGTGATGGCTCTTCAGTACCAAGGCCAAGATTTTGCTGGATGAATACATTGCCGCCTGTGAAATATCCGGAATAAGCTAAGGGATTTGTAGCCAGGCCGTAAACAGCACTATTGATAGCATCTTCACTATCTCCTTGTTTATAACCAAGATACCCATAAGAGCCAGTATTAGATCCAATCACACCCGCACCCATAGGCCCCATATCAGCAAAAAAGGCAAGGCTTCCTTTGAATTCTGACCTGCTTCCTTTTACAGCACTGTACGAACCTTCAAAACCCTCGCTAACCAACAATTCAGCAGTTCCAATGTAATTGGAGGCTTTAACCTGTCCGCTTACATCAAGCATGACACTTGGATTGAAATTTCCGATTCCCACTTTGCCATCAGCCAATATTCTTATATGTTCAATATTATTTGCGCGCAATGCCAGAGGCATGTTATTGGTTGTTCCTATGAAATGGTCAACCGGATCAAAGATAACATTGCCGCTTAACAACCAGTTTAAACCTGTGTTTATATTTCGTTTGCTTACTACCCCGTTGGAGGCTATAACCAGCATCTCATTTTGGGTCGTAGTTTGCAATCCCTCTACTCTCAATGGATCTGAAACAGCAACAAGGTGAAGTTTATTCCAGGGGTTATTGGTTCCGATGCCCACTTTACCGCCATCGTCAGCAAGGATAACATTACCATAGAAATAATCTCCAATCTCATAGTGTGGTGGGCCTCCTCGCAGAATTACATCGCCAGCTTCACCAAAACTATCATTAGGCTTGAAACCACCCTTGCCGCCGGTAAGTGTAATATTTCCACCGCGGCCGATGGGACTTCCAATTGAAGAGCCACCTTGTCCGGCTGTGAGAATAATATCTGAACCTGCGCCTCCTGCTTCTGGATGATCACCATACCCACCGCTTCCGCCAATAACCCTGAAGGCTGTTATTGCATCCTGCCCGCTGCCCGCATTAGGCGCTTTGATGTCAACTATCGCGGCAGGGTTTGTAAGCCCGATTCCAAGTAATCCCTCTGTGGAAAACCTCATTCGTTCACTATTACTTGTACGAAATGCCAAAGACATGCTATCAATTGTGCCAATGAAATTATTTGCAGCATCCGTGTTATTGTTTCCTGTCAATGACCAGGTCGAACTGATCATTTCTCCGTTAAAATGTAATTTGCCACCGATATTGTAAAGGCGGTCTGCGGAATCTGAAATAGGAGAAACTTGTTGAGTTAGCTCCAGACGACCACGAAGCTGAAATGTTTCATCTCCAACAACATCTAAATCTCCGAAGTCAAAAATGCCAATGCTGTTCCTTGCATTTTTTCTTACCTTTTCACTTGAATGATCAAGAAATTCCATCATTATAATTATAGCATCAGTCTTATTGATGATGCCATCACCATTTACGTCGGCTTTCGCTCGTTGTTCCCTTGTAAGATCCCCAGTAGAACCACCTAATACATAGTCCATAATCATTAAAGCATCAACATTATCCACAAACCCATCTCCATTAATATCTCCTGAACCGCCACTGAAAATAAAACTTCCATCAACATCCAGTGTTGCTGCAGGTGTAAGGGTTCCGATCCCTACACTTCCTTCAGTATAATGAATATTATTTCCGGAAATGCTCCAGGGTGAGAAGTTGCCTCCGATAGGAATCCAAGTTTGACTGCTTGCATCGTAAAAATAAAAGCCCTTTTCTCCGTTGATCTGATAAACCAGCAAGCCATCAGCAGGGCTTACAATAGCATCCCTTTCAGCCTGGGTCATACGGGGGGCAAGAAATCCAAGTGTAGTTGATTGAACATCAAGCATTGCCGATACATGTGCGTTGCTGCCATCAGTGTTGATGGCAACACCAGTGCTGTTTTGGGCAAAAGCAGTCGCTGAAAATAATACAGCAATAATTACAAATAGTTTGTTTTTCATTCTCATGATAGATGGTGGGTTTGGTTATCTGTTGATTAAATAGTTATAGAAAGTTCTGCTTGAAATCCTGTTGTAGTATGAATAACCTATGAAGCCACAAATATAGAAATTTGCAAATAAAGCAAACTTATTTAGGAATAATAAAGGCATTCAGAATCTTTTACTTCCTACTACCATAAATATGAAGATTCTTTCGGATATGTTTTCGAAAAAATAGCGTTTCAATTTTGCATTCAACAAGGGTAAAGATTTGGAAGATACCATCAAGGCATTCAACAATGTAAGTGATTACATCAGGGATTTGAATCTGGAAGATGCCAGGGCAATCCGTGAAAATCTTGATCAGGAAACCCTGGCAATATTCGACTTGCTAAGAAATGGAAAAACCTTGACGCCTGTTCAGATTAAGCAGGTTAAAAAAGTCGCTGTTGATACGCTGGCCTTATTAAAAGCTGAAAAACTCAGGATTGAAAGGTGGCGCGAAAGCCGCCAGATTAAAGCTCAGGTAAAAACCATCATCTTTAATACATTACAGTGGTTGCCCCAGGAAGTGTATAGCGATGAGGAAGTAAATGAAAAAACGATCAACATTTACCAACATTTATTCACCAATTACCTAGGTGGGCCGCATGATGCCTATTCACGCATTTCTGCCTGAAAAATTTGACTACCTGATTTAGGAACACAACAAAACTCCTAGATCACCACAAGTCGCTTGTTCACAGCTTCACCAGATGAAAGCAGAACTCTGACAATATAAATTCCCTTTTTATCTGGAGCAGTGAAGCCATTTAAACGATTGTGTTCTGCATCAATCTTATGAACCTTTGAACCTGTTAATGAATAAACCCCGATGGAGCGGGTGTGATCAGGCACGAACATGTATACTTCACTGCCTGCACGCACAGGGTTGGGAAGGATGCGGATTTCAATATCATTAACATCTGATTTAATAATATTATCTGAGAGGAGAATATTAAAATAGGAATTTGAAAAATCGCCCAAGGGGTCGGATTTCAGTACAAACAAATCCTGCTCATTCATAACCATCATTTCATTGATCTCACCGGCCATTACAAAGCCTCCATCATTGGTGCCGCGCATACGGTAAATGGCAACGGATGCATCGTTGGCAGTGATGATGTCGCGGTTAAGCAGATTGCCATCACCATCAATTTTAAGCAATGCTGATTCAAAAATAGTTTCACCAAAAGCTTCAAAGCGTATCTCGGTGATGAGAAAGGTGCCATCAGTCCATTCAATCACATCAGTAGCCTGTGTGTAAACATTGTCAGGATATGTTTGTGACCAGATTACCTCACCATACTGATCAACCCTGATTGCGCATGAATGCTCAGAATTAGGACTTGAGAAACCCACCATGATATAACCACCATCAGCGAGTTGTTTCACGGAGTTGGCAGCACGCATGCCATGTTCGTTATAGAGCTTTGTCCAAACCGAGTCGGCATTCTGATCGAATTTCCAGAGAAAAGCTTTTGAACTGCTTCCGCCGCCGGCAGAGCCAGTAAGCAGAAAGCCTCCATCAGAAGCAGGTTCAACGTGGGTGACAATGGTGCCTGAGTACCAACCGGGAGGAACAGGAGCATTGAGGGTTCTTTGCTCAAGCAATGCACCTTCCTGGCTCACCAAAAACATATTTGGCTGTGAACCAAGCTGACCCTCAGCGCCGATGACCACAATGCGGTTATCGGGTAACAAAACTGCACGTGCAATCACCGCTGAATTCTGCGGCAAATCATTGGTCCATTGTGAGGTCCAGAGTGTATCGCCCAGGCTGTTCAGTTTAACAATCCAGGGCCTGCTCAGCATGGTAGCTGTTCCGGTAACAACGAAATCGCCCGTTGAGGTTTCGATAACACTGTAGGCCCTCTCGGAATAATTATCCTTGCTGATGTTGGTTTCCCACTCCAGGTTTCCGGCTTCATCAAGTTTAACGATATAATAGTTGGCTGAATAATTTTCGCTGTCGTAGGCAGCAATGATATAGCCATTGTCAGAAGTTTGCCGGATATCGGTTGCAAACTGCGGCCCCGGCCCTCCAAAAAAAGTTACCCAGGGGGTTTGCTGTGCTGAGGTACTGGCAGAAGCCAGCAGCAGCACGATTGCGATTTTACGTTTCAGATTACTTTTCATTACATCAAGTTTGGGTTATGGCTAATAAGCAACTTACTGGATGATCAACTTCTTCCTCTCAACTTCCTGCTGCCCCAGGATTTCAACAAGGTACAGACCATGCTGGTTGATGTTCAGTTGCATGAAGGATTGCTCAGAATATCTGCTGAGTATCAATCTTCCGCTGTTATCATAAACATTCACCTGGTCGCCGCCTGAAATACCGCTGAGGGTGACCTGGCCGTTTGAAGGGTTCGGATAAATATTGACCCCTGTGTTTCGGGCAAACACATCTTCAACACCCACTGTACCAAGCTCAAGCGATTCAACCATTGACAATCCCAGCATCTTAAAGAGGCCTTCAAAATGTGGCATGTTATGATCGTAGGTTGCCACAATGTTGGCCGTAGCGCTGGTTTGCTGCATATACACTTTCCATTGGATGGGTTCATTGAATTCAAAACCATCTTTCACAGGCGTGTCAGGGTCGTTGCCATAGGCGGTCAGCACGGCATGGTTCGCATTCCATTGAATAACGCCGGCACATTTGTCAACACCATAATCATTATAAAACACTCCTATCATATCACCTGGGCTGAGGCTCATGCCAATCTGCTGAATGGCTTCCGGGATGTGAATGTTGTGAGGCATGGCTGTGGGAGTAAACTCCCAACCCGCCGGCATGGTGAGTGCTGCCGGAATTCCAACAACATTGCTGGCAGGGCTGCTTTCGCCATAGCTAAATACAGCAGTTACCCCATATAAATAGGTTTCCCCTTCTTCAATGGTGTCAGTAAAACTCAGTTCTGAAATTGGGTTGGTGGTAAGCTGCATACTATCGCGGTAAACATGGTATCCGATGAGATTGAGGTTTTCAGGTAAGGTTGCTGACTGCCCAGCCTGCAGCACCAGGCTATCACCATTGATGGCATCGGAAACAAGTCCCCGGATATTCCAGTTTTTAGAAAAACCATAAGCATACAGTGTAGTCCATTCTGAACCATTGATCCTCAAAAGGTCGCCTGATCCGGGTATGGCCGGGCCGCCATCAACTCCTGCGTTATATTCAAGGCCTTCCACTTCCATTTCATATCCGATCCAGAGATAATCGAGACCGGCAATGGCAATGGGGAAAGGAAGTGCAATATCATTCCATTGATCAGCCACCAGGTTATTTAATGGAAGACTGATCAAGGCGGAGTCAGCAAATTCTCCGGAATAAACCTTAAGTGTGAAGTCTGCATTGTTTCCTGTGAGATAAAAACCAACCTGGTCAAGTTGTTTATTATTATATGGCATCAGTTCGAAAGGCATGAAACGGGCTGCCAGTTCATAAGTGCCATTGGAAGTTGCAATACTTGAAAAAGGCTCCCCATTTCCAAAACGTAATACATCGGGCGAAGCCCCTGGCGGAAGCCAGTTGAGGGTAACAATATTTTCGTCAAGCGAGGCTGTAAGGTTCGATGGAGGCATAATGACACCTTCGCCTTGCATTGGCACCTTCAACTCACCTGTTCCCTGGTAGCCAAAATATTCAATAGACAAGGTATCAAGAAAATCACCAGGGGCTGAAGGGGTGAAACTCACAGTTACAGAAATGCTTTCACCAGCCGGAATAGACCATGTTGGCATGTAAGATGCAAAATCATCAGTTCCTGTCTGACCCGAAAACAGCATGATCAGTGCATCACTCAGGTTAGTGATTTCAACTTCTGACAGCGACATTTGCCCTACACCTTGCATGCCGAAATCAAGGCTGGAAGGATTAGCAAGCAAAAGAACCGTCCATTCCAAATTAATGATCACTGGCAAATTGGTAACTGGGTTATTTAAATTGTTGGTTACAAATGGAAGCAACAATTCATAGGAAGTCCCCATTCCCGTTGTGTTCACGGTAAGTGTAATATTTGTAGCTGAATCACCAGCGGATATAGTTCCGCTGTTGCTGGAAAGGCTTAGCCAGAATGGAAGCTCATTAACCTGCCAGTCCAGGTCGGAAGCTCCGGTATTGCTGAGTGTTAATAACATCGTCCAGACCTCTCCACCTTCAAGAGTCTCAGAAATAAAAGCAGGATCAATAAGAAGGCCCGGTGCGCCAACCTGCACGGTTCTCTCAACAGGCGAACTCTCTCCTACATCAAAGACAGCAGTCACACCATAAACATACACTCCGGGATCAACATTGCTATCAACAAAGAGGCCATCGTTAAGCGGCTCAGGATATAGCAGTGAACCATCCCGGTAAATATTATATCCGAGCAGGTCAAGATTCAGCAACTGAATGTTGGTTGTAGCCGGGAAAAGAATTTCTTCAGTACTTTCAACCAGTTCAGCCTCTGAAGGCTGAAGCGGTTCTTCAGGAAGACCCAGAACTACGAGTGACTCGGGGTTTTCCTGATCCAGCAGCATCACCCGGATGAGCCAGTTATAATCAAATCCGGCATAGGTAGCAGCAAACCAGTCGCTACCCAGGTTAACCATATCTCCGAACCCGGCAACAGCCGGACCTATGTCAAAAGCGGCCGAGCCATCAAAACTATTGTATTGTGTGAGCTCAAATCCCACCCAATATTCTTCGTTGGGTTCAATCTCAACCTGAACTTCAAACTGGAGCTCATTCCACTCATTGTAACTTAGATCCGTTGCAATTTGTTCATACACAAGGGTTCCGGCATTTTGACCTTTCCATATTTTGGCAGTGTAGCCGGTAAATTCACCGGTAGGGAAAAATGCAACCCTTGAAATGGTATTACCAATGAAATCATTAAGCGCCGATGCCGGCCATCTTGCGGCAATTCGGAATGAGCCCGCCTGTGAAATGCCAAGGGAAGCGTTTGCTATTCCATTGTCGTAACCCAGCCAGCTACTTTCAGGCCCGTCATTGCCCCATGAAAGTTCCACATCATTCCCCTGAACATCAGCCACCAGGTACTCAGGGGCAGGAATGATGACATTTGCGGTGATGGGTGATACATTCACCGGATTAGCCGTATCGTTGCTGAAAACCATCATGGTTTCATTATAAACAGCAACCGCGGATGGCGTAAAAACAACATCCACATTTTCGTAGGTTCCGGCAGTTATGTTGAGGCTAGTTGCTGCAGCGCTGAAGTCGTCATTGCTGAAAGTGATATCATTAATCTCGAGAATACCATCGCCCAGATTCCAGATGGTGATGTAAGTTGTATAGGTTTCACCAAAAGCAATATCACCATAATCCAGGTAATAGCTGTTGACAAAAATACCTGGCTGAGCTGAAATATTTATGGGTGCGATCATTACGAGCGCAGAAAATAAAATCGTTGAGAGGAGAAGTAGCTTTTTCATGTTCCTGGTATTGTTAGCTGTGTATTTTATGAAATGCTGTTATAATAATATGATTAACGGATCATCAGTTTTCGCTGATCTTTTGAACTTCCGTTTAATATGATAAGGTGATAGAGTCCGCTTGAAAGATTTCTGATATCAAAACTGTAAGTACCGGCATTTCTTCCAATTTCGTTGGAGAACACCAAAGTTCCCAAAGTATTGTAAATTTCAATCCGTCCGTTAACAATGGCTTCACCAAACTGCAGATTTACAGTTTCGGCGGCCGGGTTCGGGAACATGCTTCTGATCAGGCCATCGCCTGTTGAATTTAACTCACTGATACCCGTTGTGGTGTTCGGAAGCATCATAAAGTTTACAGGAACATATATTTTCGGATTCAACACATCATTGCTATTGATCACAAGGTTGGCATTCATCAGTGTGTCTTCCATTATAGCCATGAGCCGGATATAGAGTGTATCGGTTTCCTGTGGACCGGCTGTACCTGCCGAAGGTGGCAACAACTTGATCCATCCCGGAGGTGGAATAACGTCAAGATCATAAACAACAATCTGGTCTGCGCCTTCACCCAATTCGGTGAAACTGTCGTGCAATGCAAGCATTACCAGCTTGTTTTCCTGCCAGTCGGGGCTTACAAAAATGTTCTTAGCCATATCAATGTAGGTGCTGTCGATGCTCAGGTTCGCGCCGGCGAATGAAACACCCGTCTGGTTACCGGTTTCCGGCTCAAGGCGTATTGCTTCAATCGCGCCTGTTGATCCTGACTGATGATACACCCAAAGATAAGGCGCACCCGGCGACCAGCTATCCCATGCCAGGCCTTTGATATTATAAAGAGTAGTGTAGAAATTCAGTTGCTGCCCTTGTTTGCTGATCTTTCTTATGATCCCGCCGTTGGCAAGATAAAAGTTTTCATTCTGCGGATCAATGGCCATGGAGGCTGCAAAGAAATTTGTATTAATAGTGAAATCAATGGTTTGGTATGTTTCGGGGTCAATCTTTGCGATCACATACTGTGAAGCAGCATACAGGTATTCACCGTCGGAAGTGATGGAATACCAGGTACTGCCAAAACCGCCTGGAATAATGTCTTTACTTATGATCTCAGAACCATCTTTTGCAATCCGGTAGATATAGGCCGGAACACCAAAATCGGGGTATGTAATGATGTATATCTGATCGTTGATAAAAGTCATGGAGCGCATGTTCTTGTCAAAGTCGGGATCAGTCAGGGCAGTGACATCAAATTGAAACAATCCCGAACCGGGATCAGTAGTGCCCATGTTGGGATATTCGAGGGTTGCGAACCAGTTAAGATCCCACAATTCAGAGAGGTTGCCAATATATACCGGCACATAAACAGAATCTCCCGGAAGCAGGTCGTTCTGGATGGCATTGGGCGAGACAACGACTTCAGGCCCGGGAACGCCAGTGGTTTCAGGGGAAAGGTCGTAAAGCACCACCCAGGCCAACTGATCATTATTTGTTTGGTAATTTGATCCCTGCAAGGCGGCAAATACAACTTTTCCGGGAATGATCTGATCGGACAAGGTGAAAGAAAATGCCTGGTCAACGCCAAAAGGATTCATGTTAACGCCTTCAAAAGTTACACCGGTTAATTGCCCATTGGCAGGATTGATCTGGTAGGCCTTTGGGCGCACGTCGGTAGATGTATATTTCATTGAAAAAACCCAGAGATAGGGGCCGCCCTCGGTCCAAGTGTCCCATGCAAGTCCGGATGTTGGAAGATCCTGGATAAAGGGAACAGCTTTGATAACATTTCCCTGGATATCCATTTCATAAATGAGATTGTCATCGCCGCTTACCCAAAAGTGACCGGTGGCAGGATCATAAGTAAGGCCGCGGTGATAATACGGAGGCGTCTTAAATTGAACCCCTGTTCTCTGGCTGGTTGTCATGTCAACCTGGTAAACAGTATCAATACCGGCTCCGTAAAGAAATTCACCATCATAAGCCAGGTCAACCCAGTTTTCCATGAGAGTGCTATATGTCCAGTATTGAATAAGAGAATCACCTTCTGCATTGATTTTATATAATTTACGCTGCCATCCTGCATCCGGATCAAAGCCAGTAAGCCAGTAATGACTTTCTGCAAACTCAATACCGCGTAAACTGCGATCGGGCGTTGGTGTTAAAATACCGGCGTTAAATGCACCTAAGGTATCTCCTAGGCTTGTTGTCTGAGAAGAAACAGGATAAGAAAAGCAAGCTATAAAAAGAGCGATGGTAAAGAGTCTGAAATTTTTCATAGTTTGATAGATTAATAAATTCAAATATTAAGCTTACCATATTTTTTGGAAAATTCGAATTGTATTTAACCAGCAATCCTGTTTAGACTAACATAAACAGTAAATGAAGATTAGATTTACTAATATTCAATGAACTCATAGAATAAACACCTGTATCGAAGTAATTGTTTATCAATACAGTGTTAAGCTTTTGTTAAATACTGTTCTACAGAATAAGAGATAGGGGACTCAGAAATTTGTTGAATCAACTATGAGGCGCAGTAAATATAATGCATGGAATCGTTTAAGCATTCTGAATATTAAATGAACATCATGCCTGCATTTCTTTAGTGTACATAAGGAGTAAACAATTTATTTTAGGCTAAATACAACCTGACAAATGATCACTCAAGTATAGCAGTCGCTTACTTTATAAGGTTCCTGTTAGCATGAATTACTTCAGCAATTACGTCCCTCATTATTTCTGTAGTTCGAAAAACCATTTCCTGATCTGATGGAAAAGGTAATGGCTTGGTATTAACAGTTTTGCGGGTTTCTTCAGTAAGTGCCTCCATGTCTCCGATGGCACGCGCTGATAAATGCTCAAAAGTGCTGCTGGCTCCAACAGGTTCTTTCTTGAGTAACCGACGCGGGTTCTCAGATATAAATTCGACGTCACCTTCGATAGTGCAATGTTTGCGCTGCAAGGTTTCTATCACAGCACAGGAAATATCTTTGAATTTAGGGGATTTTACATCATTGCCCAGGCTGTCTTTTACCACATTTCCGCGACGGTCGAGGGCATATTCAAATCCATCCTGAATTCTTTTTTTCTCAACCCTGTCTTTATCACTTGTTAACTCAGGTGAAACATCAATCATCCTGATGTTTGTAACAATATAATAGTCATACTCCAGGTTCTCATCCAGGTCACGGAAATGGTATTCCACCCATTCGCTGTCAAGGTTGGCAGGCTTAATGGCCAGCAACTGGTTCTCAAAATCATCACCAAGATTGATGGACGTTTGGTTCTGAACCATTACAAGTACCCGGCTGGTTCCCATGAACCTGGCTTCCTGGATCATTTTATCAACACCACGATGGGTGCTGCTGTAACTACTGGCTTTGATAAACTCATGGAAAGCCTGCCGGTATGCTTCCTTTTCATTTTGCCCCATGAGCCGGAGCGCGTTATCGTAATAATAATCAGCGGCAGAAGCCCGAACCGAAACAATTTCTTCGTCGTAATTGACATAAGGATAATTGATGACCCGATCAGGAAGTTGTAGCGGTAAAACGGTTCTAACCAGCGATTGCCTTTCCCTTAACTGCATATAAATACCAATCATTTCCTCGAGATTGCGCGGATCATTATTGAGTTTTAGAAAATTAATGCGTTCCCAGTTGCGCTCGTTGGCAATGCGGTAAGCTCTTTCAAGTACAAGGATTTCTTCGGCATTGCCCGGATCTTTTCTGAGGTTTTTGACTGATTTCTCAATGGCAGCCTCATACCTGCCACGTTGCAGAAGCTTAGAAGATGTGCTGCAGCCGGCAATAAACATGATGGCAAAAATGAAGAGGCTATACTTTTTCATTACGCTAAGCTATTAGTTTACGATTATTAAACTTTTTCAAAAATAGGGAAAGAATCAATAGATATTTTGCAAATGCTGATCAATTATTTAAGAGTAAATTTCTAATTGCTTTGCCTGGGATCGAAACACTGTAAAATCCTATTTCTGTAAACTCCTTGAATATGGCGCTACATCCAGTCCGCTAAAATCCTTTTCTAGAAATTTGTAATAACCTGCTATGGCGATCATGGCGGCATTATCAGTGCTGTATTGAAACTCTGGCAAATAAACATTCCAGCCTTTGCTGGCATGCAATTCCAGCATTTTATTCCTTAGTCCCGAATTTGCTGAAACGCCACCTGCAATAGCAATCTCACTGATGCCAGTTTGTTCAGCGGCTTTAATCAGCTTGTCAATTAATATTTCAATGATAATATCCTGAACCGATGCCGCAAGGTTGGCCTTATTGTTCTCAATAAAATCAGGATCTTTTTTAAGCTGATCACGCAGAAAATACAGGATAGAAGTTTTTAGCCCGCTAAAACTATAATCAAGACCCGATATTTTAGGTTTCGGAAAGTGAAAAGCTTTTACATCTCCTTCCTTCGCCAGTTTATCAATCACAGGTCCGCCCGGATAAGGCAAGCCCATGATTTTAGCTGTTTTATCAAAAGCTTCACCGGCGGCATCGTCAATGGTCTGGCCAATAATTTTCATGCGGAAATAATCCTCAACCAGCACAATCTGGGTATGTCCGCCCGATACGGTCAGGCAAAGAAAAGGGAATTTGGGAGTAGGTTTTTGCCCGCTTTCATCCTGGATAAAATGCGCAAGTATATGTGCCTGCATGTGATCCACCTCAATCAGCGGTATCTGTAGCGCCTGAGTGAACGATTTGGCAAATGAAACGCCAACCAGCAGCGAACCCAGCAATCCCGGCCCACGCGTAAATGCCACGGCATGGATATCATTTTTCTGTATTTTTGCCGTTAGTATAGCAGTTTCAACAACGGGAATGATATTCTGCTGATGGGCGCGGCTGGCAAGTTCGGGAACGACACCTCCAAAGTTTTTATGAACCGACTGATTGGCAATGACGTTGGCAAGAATTTTGGTATCAGCAAGCACGGCTGCTGATGTATCGTCGCACGAAGATTCAATTCCGAGTATATAAGTTGTCATTTAAAATATTTTGATCTCTTTTTTTCGAATGCGCAAAATTATCAAAAAAGCACTTAGGATATTGATGTGGGCAATTCTCACATGCATAGTTCTCCTGGTGGCTTTATTCTTTCTCGTACAAAACAGCCGCATTCAGACGTTTTTGGCGCAAAAAGCCGCATCCTATCTCAGCCGCGAACTAGAAACCAGGGTTTACATCGAAAAGCTTAAGATTGTTTTTCCGCTTGATATTGATATTAAGAACTTTGGCATTGACGATAGGCGAGGCGCCACCATATTGCGAACCGAAAAACTGCAATTGAGCCTCACCAGCCTGAGCCGCAGGGATCATAACATTAACATCGGCCGGGTCGCATTTGAAAATCCGGAAATCAACCTGCTTACTTACGAAGGTGATTCGTTGACGAACTACCAGTTTATTATTAATTACTTTGCCAGTGGTGAACCAGATACAACGATTTCAGCACCCTGGTCATTCAGTCTGCGTAATGCAAGCATCTCAAATGCTTCATTTGCGATGCACAATTTTAATTTTGAACCCGAACCTGATTTTTTAGATTTCAATCATTTGCAACTGCAAGGACTTCATCTCGTACTGAGCGACCTGCAATATTTCAATGACACCCTGAACGTTCAGTTACATCACCTCAGCGCAAACGAACACAGTGGCATTGTTTTGAACCGCTTACGTGCCGACCTTTCGCTGACTCCTGAAGGAATATTTACCAAAAATCTGGTCATACAGACTCCCAACTCTGATTTACTTCTCGATCTAGCATTTCTGTTTAATGATTTTTCAGCTTTCTCCTATTTTACCGATAGCGTTACAATTCATGCCGACATCTACCATTCAGAGCTGGACCTTTCTGATCTTGCCGGCTTCGTACCTGAACTTGCTGGGATGGACAGTAAGGTTGCGTTTGAAGGCCAGGTTAGGGGTGAAGTTAATAGTTTGAGGTTAAAGGATTTTGCATTGAGTTACGGCAGTTTTACTTCTTTCAGGGGAAACATTAACATGGACGGGCTTCCCAATATTGAAGAAACATTCATTCACCTGAACGCAAAGAAGCTTACCACACATTACACCGACCTGCAAACCCTGAAACTCCCTTCCCAAAACGGTCCAAGATTTCTTGCCTTGCCCGAGGAAGTGAAGCAACTTGGACATGTGATTATTAAAGGGAGATTTACCGGATTTTATACAGATTTTGTTTCTGATGGAAGCTTCAGCACCAACCTGGGAACACTAACAACAGATATTTCACTCAAATATAATTTTGATAACCGGAAGATTGTGTATGCAGGCCAGGTTGACACTCGGCAATTCAACCTGGGTCGTTTTCTTGATAAGGAGGAAATCCTCGGCTTCATAAACATGAAAGCAACTGTGGATGGCCACGGGCAATTCCCCTCCACCTTTAATGCGAAGTTTACTGCCGATGTTTTTTCCTTTGATTTTATGGGAAATAATATTGATTCACTGATTGTAACCGGAGAATTGCTTGAGAAAAAATTTAATGGCAACCTTGCAATTCGCGATGAACTTCTTAGCCTCGATTTCCTTGGGCTGTTCGACCTCAATCATGATCCGCCTGTATTCAATTTTAGCGCAGTGTTGAATGATGCTTATCTCGCCCAACTGAATTTGATTGAACGGGATAGCAGCGCGCGCTTGTCAACAAAAGTTGAACTTGATTTCACCGGAAATAATCTTGACAACCTGCAAGGACATATTCTGATCAATGAAACACGCTACTACGAAAAGGGTGAGATGATCAGTATAGATACCTTCGATTTGAATGCACTCCCTGTCAATGCTGGTAAGAGAGTTCTTGCCTTGCGATCCGATTATATGGATGCAGATATTGAAGGTAATTTCAATTACAGCGAGATTTATCCTGCTTTCCGGAACATACTGCGTTTTTACCTGCCTTCATTTGAGGAAGATGAAACTCTTGCCGATACAGAGGTTCCTGAGCAATCGTTCACATATTATGTAACATTGAAGAACACCCAGGATATCAGTCAATTATTCCTGCCTGATGTTGTGGTGAATACCAATGCGATCATCGAAGGCCGGTTCAACTCAAGTGAAAATATCGTAGGTATTGCAGCCAAAGCTGGCGATATTTCATTGTATGGAACCACATTAAAGGATTGGAAACTGACAATGAACGCCACAAGCCAAAATCTCTACGTCAGAACCGGCGCCGGACGATTGCAGGTAATTGACTCTGAAAATGGTGAAACGCCTGAAATAGGTCTTGATAATCTGTTGATAGATGCAAATTTTGCAGGCGATTCAATTGTTTACAATATTGCATGGCGCGATCCTGATGATCCTCAGGCCAATTCCGGCGATCTGAGTGGATTCTTCACTTTTGTGAATAACCCGCAGCTGGAATTGCGGATTACGGAATCAGCGTTCACAGTCAACTCAACATCATGGT
>JACZJK010000003.1 GCA_014860575.1 Bacteroidales bacterium | reverse complement strand
TAACCAACCTGCTATAAAACAACAAAAACCTTCGTTAAGTACATAGTTCCAATCCCGGCGGTTGTCCTCCTGGCGGCGGATGAATAGTTCAACACCGACTCATCGCTGGGCGCTGCGCGCCGCTCAGAGTCCTATTTATTAGCCACTGGTGTTTTCAATTTTCACTTTTTCATCCTTTCGCGACACAACAATAGTTTCTGCCCACAAGTCACCTATCCTTTGATTTTTCGTAGTCTTATTTATTGCAATTATTGCGGGTATGCCGAAAAATGGTATCTCCACAATGTCAGCCAATCTTCTTTTAAACGTTTGAATGAAATCAGCTTTAATTCCTGATTCATCTGCTATTTTTAAACCGACTATCCAATGTCCCAATGTCCTTGAAAATACTGATTCAGCAATTGGTAACATAACAACCCATAAAATAATTGGAGGAAAAGCATAAAGTCCATTTGCTTGGTATCCACCATCTCCAGTCAGTTTTCCAAATTTCATTAAGTATAAAAATGTTATACCGTAAATTATCGCATAGTCAATTATAGCCGCTATTATTTTTCTAAAAATGTATGGTTTATTTTTCACTCTTGTTGTTATTTAATTTTGTTTTTTCACACTTATGGCTAACGGTTCCGGCTATGACCCCTACGGGTTCTGAAAACTTTCACTGCGTAATTACCGGTTTGCTTTATTATTGATTTCATTTTGTATTTAACTGTTTCGCCCGCATTGCTTATGAGCCCGTGTTACCAGCTGGGCTTTCTTGTCTGTATAGGTTTAGTCTTTCCATTTTTTAGCCATTTCGGTCAATTGGTTCTCTGTTGAATATTTATGCAAGTCCTTTCTTTTTGAGTATTTGTAGCCGTGAAGAATGATTTGACTGTCAATATCTATTCCATAGCCATTGTCGTATTTTGCTGATGGTACAAACATAAATTTTTCGTCTGCTGGTTGATATTTAAGAAAGTCACGCATATGTTTGTCGTCAGTATATTTTATTGTATGCCAATAAGCCATTTGCATCACTAATCCTTCTTGAATTTTTCCGTCTTTTCTTTTTTCTACGAAATTGTCCGCAGCAACAGCTTTGAACATTTTGTCAAGATTTTTACGATAAGGACTGGCATAGATATAAAATGTAAATGCCCCATTAGGCTCTTCAACAATTGAAAGAATAATATTCCTGTCTTTGTCCACAGAATTGTCGAAGTTCCATGACTTGAAATACTTGAAAAACTTCTTGCCGTATTCAATGTCTTTATAAACAAAACCTACAACGTTTACATTTTTTTTGTGGTCTGGCTGAGAAATTGTCATTACGTTATACCATTGACTGTAGTCAATTTCAAAGTCAGGAAACGGCTGAACAATAAAAGTTGTGTATTTGACAATTGCTCTATCGAAAATGAACGATAATAAAAAAAGTCCAAGTCCAATCGATATGCTCAAAAGGTAGTCGTCAAGAGCCAAGAAAATTGTGATAAAACTAATTATCGCAATTGTTCTTACAATCCATTTTAATGGCTTCTCAAATTTCTCGTGGACATAAAGTCTTGGTAACTTTCCATCTTTTCGGATGTCTATCAATGTCCTTATGTCAACTTTAAAGTTTCCTACTTTTATTTTCACGGTCGTCTGTTTAGCCTTGCTGGTAACGTATGTGTATATTTACCTGGTACATATATTTTTCTATTGGAACCAGTCATCAATTCAGGTGTAAATGAATGAAGATAAACGAACATCATTGACTGAATTATCATCTGTAATCCTATCCAAACCACTCCTGATTTTTGCAAGAAACGAAACATTTATGGGAAACTGAAAGGCATTATCAGGCATTTCCAATGGGTTTTATGCCACGAATGTAGAAATTTTGCCGGGAAATTGTTCACTGCCACTTCATTTTTACGGATTATACCCCGGCTGTGCCTGAAATCCGAGTGCCTTAAGGTATTATGTTTGAAAAAGCATAAGCTAAAATTTTAAATTAGTAAGAGAAAAAAAACTAAATAACAACTTAAAATTAAAGCTTATGCGCAGTGAATA
>JACZJK010000002.1 GCA_014860575.1 Bacteroidales bacterium | reverse complement strand
CGTGAGCCGCACCGATGTGTATGCCGTAATCATGGGATTGCTCGAAACCGTGGCCGATGAGCTGGCCGACGGCAACACCGTGAGCCTAGGCAAGCTCGGAACCTTCACCGTAAACCTGAAAAGCGACAGCGCCGAAACCGCTGAAGCCGTTACCGCTGCCACCATCAAAGGGGCAAAGATCGTTTACCGCCCCGGCGCCGAACTCAAAAACATGCTCAAAACCCTTAAATTTGAGAAGAAAGCATGATGAACCTGCAGTTCCTCAAAAAAATGAACCGGACAAAAGGTAAGGATAGCGCGATCATACAGGAACTATCTCTTATTTTTGGTTGGTTTATAAACGAGTTAGCATCCTTAATAAAAACCTTAACACATGAGCTTAGACACGACGTACATTAAGGTAGTGACAGATTCGACAGTAAAATCAAAATCTTTTGTTGAAAAGACAATTACTATAGAGAAATCAGATTATAACAAAGTTGATTATCTATCAAAAGTTTTTGACCTATTTGGCATAATTAGTTGGCCATTAGCAATTATTATAATTGTTCTTCTTCTTAAAAGGCAGATTATTCAATTGTTAGAGATAATTAGCTTAAAAATAAGGGACAGCAAATCTTTTTCAATATCAAAAGAAGGGATTTCGGTTGCAAGTGGCGTGACAGGTGAAATACCTCTTGATAGTAAGACCAAAGATTCGACAAATAACATTTTTCCAGACTTTCCTTTAGCTGACAATTCTTCGAAAAAGATTCTTAGTACATTATGGATTCATCAAATTGAATATGATCCTGATTTCAAAACACGTTGGACATTTACGTTGGGTGCAAATAGTCCTGATTTCACATCTTTTTTACAGGCAATTCAAAGACTACAATGGCTTGGAATAATAACAATTGAGAGACGTAACGGACAATTCTTTTTGACAGACTTAGGCATAAAGTATTGTGAAACAAACAAAGACAAACTAGGAGACTTTTCATACTTTAAACAATAAATTACGGTTGCTAACAAAAACTATATGTCAATTGGGGTTTCATTGCGGACAGCAAAGTTCGCAGCCCGCAACAACGACATCGGGGTTCGACAGGAAAGCAACCCGCAATCCCCAACTGCATATAGTTCCGAACGTTGATGCCAATTATAAAAATAATAATGCCAAAAAACAAATCAATACGAGGAATTTTAGATGACTTCATGAATAGTGATGCATATAGAAATCAAGAAAGATTATTGAAGGAAAGAAGGAAAACAATTAAGACTGGAAAAGCTGTATTGCATTTAGAGTATATAGGGGAATTTACAGAGACTGACTTGAATGAAATAAATGATAATTTGAAAAAGGTCAATTTACAATTAAGTTCCTTCAATAAAAGCGGAGTATTTTATAACGCATTAGATGAATTTTCATTAGACTCATTTTTTGTTTTGAGCCAACCTCTCATTTCTGAAATTATAAAAATTATCGGCACAAGTGCTTTATGGGATTCCATTAAATGGTCACTTCTTTATGGTTGGAGAAAATTGAAAGGAAAGAAATACTTTAAAAGTTCTACTGGCACAATTGAAGAAAAAGAAATCAAATTTGGATTAAATGTAAAATTAGATAAAAATACAGAGTTCAATTTTAAATTAGAAGGTGACATAGATGAAAGTACAATTGAAACATCCCTTGATAAAATTCTCGACTTTTTGAAAGAACAAAAACCAAACAAGAGTTATAAAACTCCTGATTATGCTTATTTTTCAAAAGAAAAAGATATGTGGATTAAGGTGGACGTTATGGAAGAAATAACAAAAAGGATTAAAAAGAATGAGAAAAAGAAAAAGTAACTGGCAACAACGCATGGCACCGCCAAATTAAAAAAAACCCACCCACCAACCATAACCAACCATATTGTAAATTAAAACATGACATTAAGCTGGAACGAAATAAAAGACAGGGCGTTGAATTTCTCAAAAGAATGGGCTGACACTTCAAAAGAAGAAGCGGACGCCAAGCCGTTTTTAGTTGAGTTTTTTAATGTGTTTGGCATTAGCAGTAAGCGGGTTGGCACTTTTGAGCATCGGGTTAAAAAGCTTGACGAGAAGGACGGTTACATTGATTTGCTTTGGAAAGGGACGATTCTGATTGAAATGAAAAGCCGGGGCAAAAACCTCGACAGAGCCTATCAACAAGCAATTGATTACACACACGGACTCAAACAACATGAATTGCCCAAATACATTCTTGTTTCCGACTTTGAAAATTTCCGGCTTTACGACCTTGAAGAAGATAAACACATCGAATTTAAGCTCAACGACTTTGTAAATAACGTGCAGCATTTCGGGTACATTTTGGGCTACCAAAAGAAGGTTTATAAAGAGCAAGACCCTGCAAACATTAAGGCAGCGGAACTGATGGGTAAACTTCACGACCGGTTAAAAGAGATCGGCTACACAGGACACCCATTGGAAGTTTATCTGGTGCGTATTCTGTTTCTGTTGTTTTCCGAAGATACTACCATCTTCAACAAGCAACAGTTCCAGGAGTTTATTGAGCAACGGACGAACGAAGACGGAAGCGACCTTGCAGCCAGGTTGCAGGAACTCTTTCAGGTACTGAATACACCCAAAGAAAATCGTTTTAAAAACCTTGACGAACAGCTTGCCGACTTTCCGTATGTAAACGGGAAACTCTTTGAAGAAATATTGCCAACGGCGAGCTTCGACAGCAAAATGCGCCATGCATTGTTAGATTGCAGTTACATTGACTGGAGCAAAATTTCGCCTGCTATTTTCGGTTCCATGTTTCAAAGTGTAATGAACCCGACCGAAAGAAGGAATCTGGGAGCGCATTACACCAGCGAAACCAATATTCTGAAGCTTATCAAACCCCTTTTCTTAGACGATCTTTGGCGCGAATTCAATGCTTCAAAAGGCTCAGCGCCCAAACTCAGAGAATTTCACAAGAAACTGAGCACCCTCAAATTCCTTGACCCTGCCTGCGGTTGCGGTAATTTCCTGGTGATAACTTATCGTGAACTGCGTTTGTTGGAATTGGAAGTTTTAAGGGAGTTATATAAATCAGGGCAAAGAGTTACGGACATTGGCAATATTCTTTGGATTAACGTTGACCAGTTCTATGGCATCGAGTACGAAGAATTTCCTGCACGTATTGCCGAAGTGGCTATGTGGCTGATTGATCACCAAATGAACATGCTCATAAGCAATGAGTTTGGACAATACTTTGTTCGCCTGCCTTTGACAAAAGCTGCTAAGATTGTTCAAGGCGATGCTCTGGAGATTGAATGGCAATCATTGCTCAATCCTTTAAACACTGTAGATGTTTTCGCAAAGCATGCCAATATTTATTTGGTAAATGAACCTCAGATTGAATATGGCAAAGTGAATGTTCAAGCTAAATCTTTCGCTTTTCATAGAGGTAAACCCGAACCATCCAATGAAATCAAATTTGATTATGTCATTGGCAATCCGCCTTTTATTGGTTCCAAAATAATGAAACAATACCAACGCGACCAAATTGTAAAACTGTTTGATAATGCCGACGGTAGTG
>JACZJK010000001.1 GCA_014860575.1 Bacteroidales bacterium | reverse complement strand
CCCTAAGCCCCATGCCCTACACCCCCCGTCCCAATTCTTTCCACTCTTCTCATTGCATCTTCCCAAATTTATGTAACTTGCACGCTGTTTTTGATGTTATCATGACGCATGAGAATATCAAACGCTTAAGCCACACCCCATTATTCAACCTAAAAGGAAACAGCACATGATGAAAGAAAACCTAACCTCGTTTATCCAGGATAGCATTCGCAAAAACTGGGAAATTACTGCGATGGCCGACTATAAAGGTGAAGGCCTGAAATACTCGCAGGTTGCAGAAAGAATCCTGAAGCTTCATGCCATTTTTGATGCCTGCGATCTGAAGCATGGCGACAAGATTGCCCTTATTGGTAAAAATTCAGCCAATTGGGGAGTAAGCTACCTTGCTACCATTACTTATGGCGCCGTCATTGTTCCGATCCTTCCGGATTTCAAACCCAGCGATATACACCATATCGTGAACCATTCCGATGCAGTAATGCTGCTGGCAGCCGATAGTATTTTTGAGGGATTGGATGAAGCAAATATGCCGAATCTAAAGTGCGTTCTTTCACTCACAAATTTTTCTGTGATCTCAAAGAAGAAACCTGATCCCGTGATGCAGTTGATTGAGAGTATGAACCAGCAGTTTTCCCTTAGATATCCTGATGGTCTTAAACCCGCCGATATTCAGTTTGACCCGGTACCGAACAAGGATTTGGCAGTGATCAGCTATACTTCGGGAACAACAGGCTTCACCAAAGGCGTGATGATCCCCCACAACAGTTTGGTCGCCAATGTGGTGTATGCCAATAACAATATGCCGTTGGAGCCGGGCGATTCCATTGTTTCCTTTTTACCGCTGGCGCACGCTTATGGCTGCGCGTTCGAGTTTCTCTGGCCTTTCACCCTGGGTTGCCATGTCACTTTCCTTACCAAAACTCCTTCACCGCAGATCATCCTGCAGGCATTCAAGGAAATACGTCCACGACTGGTATTATCGGTTCCGCTGGTGATTGAAAAAATCTATAAAAAGCAAATCTTACCGGCCATCAGCAAAGGAACGATGAAAACCTTGCTAAAAGTTCCCGGGCTCAACAGTGTGATCCATAAAAAAATACGGCAGAAACTGGTGGATGTGTTCGGAGGAAATTTCGTTGAAGTGGTCATTGGAGGAGCGGCTCTCAACCAGGAAGTTGAAGTATTTTTTAATAAGATAAAATTTCCCTTCTCCATTGGTTATGGCATGACTGAATGCGGCCCCCTGATCAGCTATGCCAACTGGGATAAAACCAAGCTTGGTTCAGCCGGAAAAATTGTTGATAATATGGAGGTTACCATTGACTCAGCAGATCCATACAATGAGGTGGGCGAAATTCTGATCCGGGGCGAAAATGTAATGCATGGCTATTATAAAAACCCTGAAGCCACAAGCGCGGCCCTTGATAAAAAGGGATGGTTGCACACCGGCGATTTGGGCATCATTGACAAGGAAAATTTCATTTTCATCAAAGGCCGAAGCAAAAGTATGATACTGGGCCCATCGGGTCAGAATATTTATCCTGAAGAGATAGAAGCCAAAATTAACAACCTTGCTTTTGTGCAGGAATCGGTGTTAGTTGAAAAAGACCATAAGATTTATGCATTGGTTTATCCTGATTACGATTCGGTTGATAAACAAGGCGTTTCAGAAAATGACCTGAAAGAGATCATGGAAGCCCACCGCAAACACCTTAACAAGGAATTGCCTGCTTATATGAACCTTGCCGGCATCCGCATCTACCCCGAAGAATTTGAGAAAACCCCGAAAAAAAGTATTAAGCGGTTTTTATATTCGCTGGATGAATAATGCTTCCACCGCAAAGACGCAAAGACGCGAAGAAAATTAGTATCTTGAACTCTTCGCGCCTTCGCGTCTTCGCGGTAAAAAATCTAAAACCTGTATCTGATCTGCGCTTTCACCTCTGTTCTTGTGTTTCCATCAATCAAATCCAAGCCGCTGCCAAGCGTGCTTTCATTTGCGAACCATGTCTGGCTTATTCTCAGCCATAGATCAAGTTTGCGGGAAGCCTGGAAGCGCATCAGCAAATACGCACGGCTGCCTTTGTAATAGTAGGAGGGAACACTGAAAGCGTAAAGCACATCGTTTTCGTAAGCATAAATGCGTTCATCAAAGGTGTCGGTATCAAACAAGGCATAACGCGCTGAGAATGCCCAGCGTTGCTGACCCGGCTTCCAGATCACATCCTGGTACATCATGTAACCATGCTTCGGGTTTTTTCCGTCGCTGGTATTCATCACCCATTCAACGCGTGTGCGCACTGCCAACGCCCGCATCGCCTGGTAATGGACATGAAAACGCAGATTTTGCTTTTCATAGGGTTCCAACACAGGCATTAATTCATTGCCCGAAAGGTTGCGTTCGCGTTGCTTGTAGCGGTAGCGAAGCCTCATTTCAACTGCCCGTGAAAGGTTATAGATAAATTCGCCAAGGTATTCTTTCCCTCGCGATGGTGCATCAACACCGAAGCGGAGCCAACTGAAGCGGAAATAATCTGTATAACCAGTAAAAGAAATTTTTGGTGAAACCAGGAAGAGAACTCCAAGGAAAAGTCCTTCCTCGCCTGCTGCTGCCGAAGATTCGGCAAAAGGTGCGTTATAAATGTTCTGATAATCTCTGTCGTATTTGCGGTAAATCCCGCTGAGCACTATCCGCGATGATGGAAACAAAGTTCCACCCGCAAGCATCGCCATTCCGCCGGATGCGCTTCGCGAAACCTCTCCGAAAAACTGCCCTCCTTTAAATAGATAAAGCATGTCAAAGCCGGCAGCATGATTTTCGGTTCCGCGAAAGTAATATCGGTTATACAAACTTTGCGAAGGCTCAAGGCTCGCATCAAACTTCATCTTATAAAATGTAACACCGGTTTGGAACCGCGAACCGGTAAGTGAAGCCCTGCCACCGTAAAGGGTTTCGCCCAGCGAACGCCGGTTTTCAAGCTCGCGGGGCGTGCGGTGCAGTCCGGTATATTGCAAGGCGCTCACACTTAACACTTCGCCCGTTACACTATCCGTTCGTTCAATGGTGGCATCAATATTTATTTGCGAACCAAAAGCCGTGAAGGTAAATCGCTTATAGCCCAACGTAACCGCGCTACCCCGCAGAAACTGGTTTTCATTCACCGAAGTGTTGGGCCTGATATCACGCTGTATTTTGCGCGTTCCCGAAACATTGGTTGACTTGCCGAACGAAAAAGTTGTCCATAGTGTCAGACCCTGGCCAAACTGCAGGTGATAATCGCCTATCACAATATCCCGCAAAAGCTTTTCGCCTTTCATGTAAAAAAAGCCTGAATAGAAATCATACCCTCTTTTTTGCGAACCTTTAAAGAATTCCTCGCCGGGATCTTTTTCGGCTGTGAAACCCCAGCGTAATCGGTTACGGTAATTGTAGCCGTAGCGTGTATAAAGCCGGAACGGGCTGCCGGGATAGCGCTGGTTTGGGTTTTGTTGCAGCAATGAATCGGTAATCGGAAGAAAACCTTGCTGGGTTTCCAGCAATTGCTGGTAACGCACAAACAATTGGTTCTTACCATAACGCAATGCATCCCCGGGTTTTATCCGTGTGGTCCTTGCTTGGTCGCTGAGCGTGATGTAAGGTTCAAGCATCGTGATCACTTCGCGGTCGAACCCATCAATATAAGCCAGTTCGTAAATGGTTGTTATCTTGCCATAATCGCTGATGTACTTGAGCAGGTTATTGATTTGAATATCATTAAGGAAAAAAAGTTGCCTGAGCTCATCATGGGTGGCTAAGTTAATGGGCAGCGGGTTCGCAAGAAAAAACTCAAGTTCGGCCAGCAGATCAGTGTAATCGTATTCTACGTCACTTGATTCGGCATGAAGCTCCAGTATTTCTTCAATTGGCTGTGTTTCAACAGGCACAACAGGTTCCTGGGAAAATACATCAGCAAAGTTGAAAATCACAAAAGCAAGAAAGAATAAAGCCTTGCTAAGCTTTCTGAGTACAAGTCGTGCTACTTTACTTTTCATCTTATTTCGCGATCCAAATGATTGATGCCTGCGGTGAATATCCAAGCACTTCATGCCTCAACGCTGCTATATCAAACACAAAATTCCTGAAATGAAAGCCAAAGCCAAAGGCATGGTTCAAGGGGTTGGCGCCAATTCCTGCCCGCACCGATGCTATTTCTTTGAACCTGTATTCTATCCCGGCCCGGAAAGAAGGTTTATACCTGACATCTTTTTCAGTCTCAACGGTTATGGTAAAATTGTTTTCGATCCGATAGGCAAGCCCGGCCCTGTATATTGCCGGCAAATATTCGTCAAAATCCCCGGCTGATTTAATACGCACAGGATTGAACAGTGCTGCTCCAAGAACCAGGTCATCGGTGAGATTTGCTGCAAAGCCTATCGCAAATGAAACATTGGTTCGGCGGCCATAATCTTCGGCCAGCCTGGTATGCCGCGCATCTAAGCGCACACCGGCCTGAAAACGATCGGTAAATTTGCGGCCGTAAGAAACGCCAAGAAAACTCTGGCTGTAAAGGTTCGAACCAAACTGATTGAAAGCCAGTCCGAACGCTCCGGCATTAACAGGCAATATTGCCGAGAGACTGCTGATACCTAGTTCCCTGACCATGAAACGGTTTTCGTAATTCAGTCCGGCTTGAATTTCATTGATTTGCGCAAGCATGGCCGGGTTGTTAAAAGTAGCCCACACATCCGATGAGGCTACCGATGCACCTGCCATTCCCGCTGACCTGGCCCCTGTAGGAAAATTAGAAGCCTGCGCAAACAGCCGGTGATTGCCACCGAATAAGAAAAAAGCCACTGCCAGGAGAATAAATACCGTCGTAGATTTTTGCAAATGCATTATTGTTAATTTTGGCACTAAGATATAAAAGAACTCTTGCAGTTACGAAAACTAATTTTTTTAATTTAACACCAACAAAAATGGATGTAAAGAAAACCGTTGACTTTCTCACTGAGTTGGCAGCCAACAACAACCGCGATTGGTTTCAGAATAATAAAAAAGCGTATGACGCCATAAAAGACTCCATGCTTAAATTTCTCGGCGGTATTATTCCTGAGATTGCCCGGTTTGATCCCGAAATACATTCCGTAAACCCGGATGATTGCATTTTTCGCATTTACCGTGATGTGAGGTTCTCGAACGATAAATCACCCTATAAAACCCATATTGGCGCATTTATTTCAAAAACCGGGCGCAAAGGCAATTCTCCCGGATACTATATTCATATTGAACCGGGACAAAGTTTCCTTGCGGGTGGTTTGTATATGCCTCCACCTGAACTATTGAAAGCCGTTCGAGATGAAATTTATTTCAATACCGGTGAGTTCAAAGCAATTATCAGCCAGCCGGAATTCCTTGATTATTTCGGGAAGCTGGACGATTTTGACAAACTAAGCCGGCCACCCAAGGGCTATGCTGCTGATTGGCCCGATATTGATCTGCTGAAATACAAATCCTATGTGGTAACCCATAATCTTACGGAAGAGCGTTTGTTTGCTGCCGACTTTATGGATCATAGCCTAAGGGTTTTTAGAACATTACTTCCGCTCAACAATTTTCTTCAAAAAGCAAGGAATAACTCGGAATAGCTAATAATATCCCATCAATGAAAAGATATGCCCTGGCGATTTTCCTGCTCTGTATTGGTCTTACACATATCCCTTTCCTTCTTTCCGATCCCGACACACAGGTAAGTCTGAACACAAGGGGGGCATGGACTGACGAGGGTCTGCACACAGCACAATTAAGAGATTATATCAACCACGGCAAACTTGATTTGTACAACAGCAACTCCTTTATTATTTCCCCGGTTTTTAATCTGGTGCTCTTTCCTTTTTTCCTGGTTTTTGGAACCGACATCCTCGTTGCCAGGATAGTTTCGCTTTTATTCACATTGGCAGTAGTATTTCTGCTGGCAACAGAAAAGAAATACACTCTACCGGCGGCATTGTATGCCATGCTTATTTTATCGCAATATCATTTCTTTCAGTTTACGCATTACGCGATGATTGAGACTTTTGCAATCAATTTTATTTTGCTTGCTGTGTATGCACTCATTCGGTTCGAAAAACATGAGGGCAAGATTAAAACTCAATATATTTGGGCAGTTGTTGCTTCTTTCCTTGTCTTCCTGGCTTATGGAACCAAAATTCAGTTTGCATACATTGCGGTTGTTCCTCCGGTCGCATTTTTACTGTTTGCATTGTTCGAACCTGATAAGGATAAGCGTACCTTAAGATTTCGCTTCTTCGGGGTTTCAGCTCTGTCTACTCTGGCATTTGCGTTGATTTACGTTTTGGTGTGGTATTTACCGCATTCGGCGTTCTATAATTATATCTTATCGTATGAAACCAGCGAGCGTTTTGCCGATACCATTTCGGGTATTCTTACAGTTTACCGGTTTAATTTCAGGCACCTGATCTGGGTTTCGGAATTGAAAACATTACTGATCACGGGTGCCATAAGCCTGCTGGTTCTTGTTTTTACAATTTTCAGAAAGCCAGGTAACCGATCTATTTCATTGCCATTGATCTTCGCATTTGTATGGCTGTTGGTTGAACAACACAAAATAGCAATGGTGTATCTGCCAACCCGCTATTTCCTTTCACTGATTGCGGCCACCGGCTTGTTCGCGGCGCTTTCACTTACAGCACTTACACAGAATTTGATGAAGTGGCAGGTTGCCATATTCGCAATAGTAATTGTATTAATGATCTTTCAATACAGCGACAATTATAAAGCGTATCAGCGGCGCACTTTCGACATCAAAGCAGTGGATGCGTATTTGCGGCAATACGATTTTGGCTCACAGCCGGTCCTGGGTATATGGGCTAATACGCTGGCAGCCGGTACAAAAGCCAAAACAATAGGAGTCAGGCATGATTATTTAAATTTCGAAGATCCAATTAATAATTATAAGCCTCGGCTTATAATAACTGAGTTCAATGAGGCTGAAAGCGACAACGTTTTCAGCAGGCAAGGAATTGACCTAAAGGCTATTTCGGATTCCATGAGGTCGTTCAAGGTTTGGCGCTACGATTTGGAACTGTATTGGATCAAACAGGAACTGATAAATGAATACTGATTTCATGTTTTTAAATTACTATGGACCGGCAGAATCTTGTGTATCCACTACGTGGAAAATCAGAAATAACAAACCGTTAATCTACAATACTTTATCCACTACGCGGAACTCCTCTAATTGCAAAAATGGTTCGCTGTAGGCGATAGAATTATTGTAGCAAAAAGTAACCCAATTAACCCAAAACCTCGTAGAGGTTTCACAAATAAAGGGAATTAATTATTTTACCATTATTTGCCGGACAACGTTGTTTTGAAATTGTAAGTAAAAAATAATTCGACGAATATGAAGAACAAATTTAATCGTAGAAAATTTATAAAAACATCCTTACTGGGCGGTTTGGGAGTGACTGCCCTGGGTGGAAATGCACTGGCAATATCAACCCGGTTGATTTGCCTGAACCTGTTTTTCATTCAATGCCAACACCATTGTCTGCCAAAGATGGCGAAAAACTGCGGGTTGGATTTATTGGTGTGGGCTTGCGGGGCCGGGGTAATCTGGATCTAATCCTCAGGCGTGGCGATTGCATTGTTCCATGTATTGCCGATCCCGAACCAAAAGCAATTGCCTCCTCGATGAAAATGTTTGAACAGATGGACCTGAAAAAGCCTGATGCCTATGGTCAAGGTGTTTACGATTATCTGAAGATGCTTGACAAAGAAAAACTGGATGCAGTTATCATTTCTACACCTTGGACCTGGCATAGTCGTCAGGCAGTTGCAGCCATGAAGCATGGATTGTACGTGGGCTGTGAAGTTTCCGGCGCTTTTTCGATTGATCAGTGCTGGAACCTGGTTAATACGCATGAAGAAACCGGGTCGCATTTTTTCTTTCTCGAAAATGTTTGCTACCGCCGCGATGTGATGGCCGTGCTCAACATGGTTCGTAACAATGTGTTTGGCGAGTTGATCCACATTGAATGTGGTTACCAGCACGATCTCAGGAATGTAAAATTCAACGATGGGGAAACTGTTTACTCCCGCGGTTCGGAGTTTGGCGAAAATGCCTTGAGTGAAGCCAAATGGAGAACCATTCACTCCCTGCACCGCAACGGCGATTTATATCCGACACATGGGGCGGGGCCTATCATGAATTATATCAATATCAACCGAGGGAACCGTTTCACTCACCTTGTTTCAATGTCAACCAAGGCCAGGGGATTGCAGGAATATCTGAATGAGGTTGACCCTAACCATCCCAACGCAAGGCTTGAATGGAAGCTGGGTGATGTGGTGACTACGCTCATTCAATGCAGCAATGGCGAAAAAGTACTGGTAAGCCATGATACCAATTTGCCCCGTCCTTACTCGCTTGCTTTCAGGGTGCAGGGTACCAAGGGCTTGTGGATGGATGTGAACAAATCCATTCATGTGGAAGGAGTTTCGGAAGGCCACCGCTGGGATGACCAACAGCTATGGCTCGAAAAATATGATCATCCGCTTTGGAAACGTTACCAGGATGATGCCGCAGGCGCCGGCCATGGCGGCATGGACTGGTTCATGATCAACGCTTTTGTGGAATCAGCGAAACGAAACACAGCGCCACCTATTGATGTATATGATGCCGCCACCATGCTTGCTATCACCCCGCTGAGCGAAAAATCAATTGCTATGGGCAGCGCCCCCATGCCTTTCCCCGATTTCACCAATGGTCGCTGGATCAGCAAGAAACCGGATTTTGGGTTGAGTGATTTGTACTGATAATAAGAAAAGAAGGTTGCCACCAATGCACGAATAAAGCCCTGATTCGTGCATTCATGCCAAAAAAAAGTGATTTGTGTCCCAAACGGCTGCTGTTTAGCAACCATTCATAACAATCCCCTGCATCTCCTTAAAATCCTCCCTCATGCTCTCCGCCAGCTTAAATTGCGCTCTGGCCCGGAAAAGATTGTGATTTTCGCTGCTTGTTTTGTAATATTTATCGCCATCAAGGAAGTCCGTTAGAAACCTTATTCCCTGGATGAAAGTGATATAGCGGCAGGAAAACGCCAGGTAAGAGATTTCATCCTGAGTTAAAATGCCATGTGTTTTTTCCAGGAATCCTTTTGTAAAAGCTTCGAATATTTGCAAGTCAATTTTCATCTTTGAAAGATCTTGCTCATCTTCTGCAGCGGTGGCGGCAGCCGTTCTGATTGCATCACCGAAATCATACAGCGAAAGTCCGGGCATCACGGTATCAAGGTCAATCACACAAATGGCCTTTCCCTGCGCATTAAACAGCACATTGTTGATTTTGGTGTCGTTATGCGTTACGCGAAGCGGACACCTCCCCTGCTTCTCCAGTTCAGTTACGATCTTCATTTCATCAATCTGCGAATACACCAATTCAAGCTCAGATTTAACTTCTGATTTTCGATTTGCAGGATCATTTTCCACTGCCTTTTCAAAATCCCGAAAGCGTTTTGAAAGAGAATGAAATTCAGGGATCACAGGCTGAAGCGTCTGAACTGGAAAGTCATGCAAGCTATAAAGGAAGTGACCGTAAGCCTTTCCAGCTTCGTAAGCAATAACAGTGTTGGGAACCTTATCATAACTTATGCTGCCCTGAACGTTCAGAAACATGCGCCAGAAATTGCCTAGAGCATCGACAAGGTAATTTTGGCCGTTTTTGGTTCGAACCACCTCAAGAACCACGAAACCATCTTCTGATATTCTTTTTTGCTGAAGATGCTGCGTAACGTGCTGAATGTTGTTCATCAGCAAATTCACATCCGTAAAAACCTGATGATTAATTTTTTGCAGGATGCAATCTGCCGCGTCAGGTTCAGAAGTCCTTAGAAGAAAAGTCGCATGAATATGGCCCGAACCGATTGGCGCAGCATCACACAACGTTCCCGAGGCATTGAACCGGCTAAAAATTTCCGTGAATTGATCTTTCACTGCGCTGATTTTAGTTTCGGTGTTTATCCGGCTAAAATAGCAAAGATTGTAAGGCGTGCTCAAGCCTTTGCAAAATCATCGCCGCAATCCTGTGCTGAACCAAAACAATCATTTAACAGACATGTTAATACAAGCACACAAATAACTATTCGATGCTTAAAATAATTCAAATTCTAGTTGCTATTTTCCTGCTTTCCGGCTTTTACGCTTGCCAGCAAAAATCCGAAGAAGTAAACGTTTATTCAGGCCGTCATTACCGATCTGATGAATATCTATTTAAAAAGTTTACAGATGAAACCGGCATTCGTGTGAACCTCGTGAAGGCTGACACTGATCAGTTGATCAACCGTTTGAAACTTGAGGGCAACACCTCTCCAGCCGATCTGCTTATCACTGCCGATGCTGGCCGGATGATAGCAGCCATGGAAGAAGGCTTGCTGCAACCAGTAAACTCTGAGAAGATATTCAGTATTGTACCTGCTTACCTGCGCGATCCCAACGGGCATTGGTTCGCACTGACCAAGCGTGCCCGTGTTATCGTTTACGATAAGGCCCGTGTTAACGCTTCAGAACTTAACAGCTATGAAGATTTAACAATGCCACAATGGAAAAACCGTGTGCTGGTGCGCTCTTCACAAAGCCATTATAATCAAACCCTGATGGCATCTATTATCGCCGCCAACGGTTCGGAAAGTGCTGCACATTGGGCTGCAGGACTGGTTGCCAACATGGCCCAGCCTCCCCGTGGCAACGACCGCGATCAGGTAAAAGCCATTGCTGCCGGAACTGGTGATGTAGCCATCGTCAATACTTATTATATGGGTTTGCTGTTAAATTCTACCAACCCGGAAGAACGTGAAGTTGCAGAGCAAGCCGGGATTTTCTTTCCCAACCAGGATGGCCGGGGAAGTCATGTCAATATCAGTGGCATGGGCGTAACTTCGGCATCGGCAAATACTGAAAACGCCATCCGGTTAATGGAATTCATGCTTGATTTTCCGGCTCAACAAACCTTGGCGGAAGAAAACTTTGAATACCCGGTAAACCCTGACGTGCTGTGGCCTGAGCTACTTGAGGAATGGGGACAGTTTAAAGAAGATACAGTGGCTTTGAGCAGGCTTGGGCAGCACCTGGAAGAAGCAATGCTGATATTTAACAGGGTAGGGTGGGAGTAAATTTTGAGTAGGCAGTGAGCAGTGGCAGTAGGCAGCGCGCTCATTGCCAACTGCCAACTTATACAATAATGCTTAAAAGGCTCAAAAAAATATCGACCTATCTCCTTAACCCCTGGGTGCTGCTGCTGCTTACAGTCACTCTCCTTATCTCTATTCCTCTGATCATCATCCTGGGAGGAGTTTTTACAGAGGGTGGCGAAATCTGGATACATATCCTGAAAAATCTTGTTCCAGGATACGTTGTCAACACTTTTTTGCTGATGCTCGGAGTGGCGGTTTTCACTTTTGTGCTCGGTGTCAGCACATCATGGATCGTAAGCATGTACCGTTTCCCTGGCCGCCGCTTTTTTGAATGGGGCTTGATTTTACCCATTGCATTACCAGCCTACATCAGTGGCTTTACCTGGGCGGGCATCCTGGATTACACATCGCTGTTGTATGTTTTTGCACGAAACAATTTTGGTATCAATACCGGGCAATACCTGTTTTTTGATGTACTGAGCCTGCCAGGCGCGATTATCATTTTCTCGCTGGCATTGTATCCCTACGTCTATATTATCACCCGCGCTTATTTTTTAAGGCAGTCGAGGGTGCTGTTTGAAGTGACGGCTTCGCTGGGTATGACGCCTTTTCAATCTTTCCTGCGCGTAGCTTTACCTATGGCGCGACCAGCAGTAGTTGCCGGTATCTCGCTGGCGCTGATGGAAGTCCTCAACGATTACGGACTGGTAAAGTATTTCGGGGTTGACACTTTCACAACCGGAATTTTCAATGCCTGGTTTGCCTTTGGCAATTTAAATGCAGCGCTGAAGCTTTCTGCATTCCTTATGTTTTTTGTGTTCGCACTGCTATTGCTCGAACGCTATCAGCGAAAGGACAAGCGTTTTGATATGAGCACGGCGAGCAGGCCATTGCAGGCTAAGAAACTCAAAGGTTTGAACCAATTGTGGGTAGTCGGCATCGTATCAATTCCCTTCCTTTTTGGTTTCCTCCTACCTTTTAGCATGATGATTTACTGGACAACCCATGTTTTTGCAGAAGTGCTATCATCTGATTTCCTGATGCTTTTGCGCAACAGTTTTACCCTGGCATTATTGGCTTCAATTATAACAACGGTGTTTGCCGTTTTTATCGCCTACACGGTTCGAACCTTTCCGTTGCCATTTGTTAAACTGGCAGTATACTTTTCAACCCTTGGTTATGCGCTGCCGGGTGCGGTTGTAGCCATAGGATTGCTGGTCGCTTTACTGTGGTTCGAAGCGGGTGTAGCTGGCTTTATCAGAAACGCCGTGAAGATTACATTGCTGGGAACCTGGTTCACGCTGGTATTCGCTTACCTGGTTCGATTCATAGCCATTGGTTACAACAGCATCGGTAGCGGTAATGAAAGGGTGCCCGTAAGCCTCGACCAAGCCTCGCGTTCATTGGGAGTTTCAAAACTCAAAACTTTGATAAGCGTAAATTTACCGCTGATAAAAACTTCGGTGCTAGCTGCAGCGTTGCTGGTTTTTATAGATGTGCTGAAGGAATTGCCACTGACCCTAATACTGCGCCCATTCAACTTCGACACCCTGGCCATCAGGACCTTTGAGTTTGCCAGCGACGAACGTCTGGCCGAAGCGGCGCCGGCAGCGGTTATTATTGTGATCGCAGGGTTAATCCCTGTTTATCTGTTGAATAAAATGATGAGGAGAGGAAGAACATGAGTGTTTTAAAGGCGATAAATCTTGGAAAAGAATATCCGGGCGCTGCCACCTGGGCGGTCAGCAGTTTTAACCTTGAAATTGAACAGGGCGAAATCCTTGCGCTGCTTGGCGAAAGTGGTTGTGGTAAAACAACTGTGCTTAGAATGATATCCGGATTTGAAGTTCCTGATGCTGGTGAGTTATGGCTTGGTACAAAACGTGTTTCAGGTGATGGTTTTTTTGTCGAACCTGAAAAAAGAGGCATCGGCATAGTTTTCCAGGATTATGCTTTGTTTCCGCATAAAACTGTATCTGAAAACATTGGTTTTGGCTTGTTCAGGCTTGGAAAGAAAGAGAAAGCAGTCAGGATCAGCGAACTCATTGAGCTTACAGGCTTGAAGGATCTTGAGCATCGCTATCCACATCAACTCTCCGGTGGGCAGCGGCAGCGGGTTGCCCTGGCAAGGGCCCTGGCGCCCAATCCAAACCTGATCCTTTTTGACGAACCCTTTAGCAATATTGACAGTGTTCTCAAAAACCAGATACGTAGCGAGATCCGGGATATAATAAAGGCTTCCGGCACTACTGCTATTTTTGTGACCCACGACACCAAAGATGTACTTGCCATTGCCGATAGAGCCTTGGTACTGAAAGATGGAAAAATTCTGCAAATTGACTCGCCCGGAAATCTCTATCAAAAACCTGTCAATTCATATGTGGCCAGTTTTTTTGGGAAAAGCAATTTCATCTCAGCCAAACCTGTAAAAAACGGATTTGAAACTGCGATTGGGTTTATTACTGCTGAAAGCGAACTTTATCTGGATAAACCGAAAGTTACCCTTTCCATCCGCCCGGAATCATTTCAACTTACTGAGCCAAACAAGGAAAATGCCTTTAAGGGACGTATTTTGAGCCAAAAATTCTTTGGGGAATACACTGAGCTGATTGTTGAGGTTCCGGCAAAAGATAAACCTGAAACCATCACAATTCATTCAAAGAAGGGGAATTGGTATCCGGTTAACGAATGTTGGTTTGTGGTTAATGAAGAAGGAGGAGTTGTGATTAATGAATAAACTGCTAGTTATATCCTGACTTTTTACACAGTCTGACGTTATGATCTGTAAATTTACTCAGGACTTATAATAGTTAACTTTGACTTTTGATTAAACTTTCCCGCTTTGTAGAATCAACGGTTCCGTGTTATTGTCTGAGTTCAACAAGCCTATATTGGTATTTTTCAGTTACATTTTTATGTTGTTCAATTTCCAGAGAGTAGTAAGACTTGCCCAGAGTGATTATTGAATGCTCATCACGCATACTATGCAATACTTTTGCATACGAAGTCAAAACAATTAAATAATCTTCTAAGCTTTTCTTTTCATTCACCTCATACAGGATGATATAATTCGAGTCTTCTCTTATTATATTTTCATAGAACCTCGTAAGCTCATCTGCCAATACCAACGAGTCGTTAATAATATATAACCTGGAGTCTACATGCTGTATTAGAATCACATTTTTTATTCCATCCGCCTCACTTACAAGTTTATAAATCTCATCTTTAGTGTATTTGAAATCAGGGAGTCGAACATTAAATGAGAAATCCCGGTAATATCTTTGATCAAATTCCGGGTTATGCGGTATTATGGCATAAGCAACCCTATGAATGCCAGATTTTAATAGTTCTTCTTGCAATCGGAGCACATATTGCATTGGAACTCCCTTATGAATGATGAGGCGAAAAGCCATGAATCTAGCCCGAAATTCATCTATTTGACTCAATAGGTCAGAAAGAACTATTGGCAAATCATCAAATGCCACCTCATAATTATTAATTATAATGACTGGAATGCTTTTCTTGTCACTTCCCTTTGACATAGCAAGGTAAATAGGTTCTTTAAAGTTCGGATACCACAAATGCTCAGCATTCGATTCGGGGAGATCCAATAAAAAGTTATTGTAAACGCTCTTATTCAAGATTATCGCATTTATAGCCCTGTAATCAATCATGTTTATTTTTGAAAATGAGAAGGAAATCAAAGAAACCACCAGAGCGGATGCTAAAAACCAAAATTTTCTTTTGCCATTTATTATTTTTAAAATGCTTATCCAGGAATTTAAGAACAGTACAATGATTATCAGGATAAAGAGGTATTTATAGTCGGGATATAGGCTGAAAGTGTAAAAAGCGCCTTTAATTGTAAACCCAAAATAGTAACCATAGAAAACTGCAAGTTGAAAGAAAACATAAAGGAAAAACCAATTTAAGACTCTTTGATCGTTTAGAATTGATATTCTTAATCGCTTATTCTTCTCGAGTAATTTTCGGGGCCTGTCGTTCCAATACCAAAAGCAAGTTGACTGCCCAATAATGACTGAGATAAATGCAAGAACAAGATTATAGAAATTTACTTCTTCTCGTGAAAGTAACCAAACATCATAGTCATCAGTAACAGAGAGTATTCTGAGCGATTCTCTCATGATGTATAAGAAAGAATACAATGAGAAGGAATAAAGCAATCCAAGCACAACACCTGAAATTATCCTGATTTTAGTCAGGCTAATCACGTTTGTTGGTTTTATTTCGAAGTTCAAATGGTACTGTTTTGATGCTGTGTGCTTCAATAGTGCACAAATATAGAAAAAATAAGTTCATATTGTTGCTATTGAAATGTATAAACCAGCGGTTTGAAAATGTTATTAACAACCTTATGTCAACTCAAGAATTAATTTAGCAGATTTTTACCAAATTGGTAACTTTGTTTTATCTTTGCAGGTAATAATGTTAGTTGATGAGAGTTATAGCCAAAAAGACAATCAGGCAGTTTTGGGAAATACATGCTGATTCGGAGGAGCAGCTTAAAACCTGGTATAAAGAAGCTTCAAAAGCTGTATGGAGAGCTCCCACTGATATTAAGTCTGAGTTTCCGAAGGCCAGTATTCTGAAAAGCAGCAGAGTAGTTTTTAATATTTGCGGAAACAGGTACAGACTTATAACCCGGATTAATTATCATAGAGGATGGGTCTTTATAAGATTCATCGGATCACACCAGGATTATAATAATATTGACGCTGATAAAATTTAAGAATATGAATATCAAGCTTCTTAAAACAGAAAAGGATTATGAGAATGCCCTGGAAAGGCTGGATCAGATATTTGATGCACCTGAAAATACACCCGAAGGGGATGAAGCCGAATTGTTATCCATTTTGATCGAGAAGTATGAAGATGAGTATTACCCAATTGAAGCTCCCGATCCCATTGAGGCCATCAAATTCAGAATGGAACAAATGGGTATGAGCAATAAGGATCTGGCTGAAATCATCGGCTATAAAAGCCGTGTATCAGAGATTTTCAGTGGTAAACGCAAACTCACACTTGCAATGATCAGGAATTTGCATCACAAACTCAAAATTCCTTACGAATCCCTTATGGCTGAGTAAGAATCCTTACCTAAATATCCAAAACAAACGCTCCCTTTTCTCTTACATCGTGATAAGGCACTTCCATTTCAGTACATGCTTCACGCCACAGCGAAGTGTTCCAGGGCGGAACCTTGTTGCTGATGATTACTTTACCGGCTTTGTAGCTTTGCAGGATGTCCTTTGGTTGGCGATGGCTGTCAATAACAATCAGCAAGCTGGCCTGCAATGGTTGTTCTTTATCAATCAATGGCGTGTTGCGGTCAACCAACATGATGAGCTCTTTGCCAAACTGTACAAATGGATGCCTGGCTTTGAATGGCAGGTTTGCCTGCGTAATCGGTTGTTCCTGATGAAGCTCATCGAAAGCCAGCAAACGGGGCTTAATGCCGCAACGGGTATGATGGTTGATCACATGAAAATCCAGGACTGAAGGATCGGATAATTTTGTTGAGTCAACCAACATTAAGCCATTCCGGCCATGAACCATATCAATGGCAACATCATTGCGCAATGCATACACGACAAGAAAATGTTGATTTGCCCTTTCATATTGCCTGTAAACACCAATACCAAAGAACAAAATAATCAGCGACAGAGAGACTTGTAGCAATACGGCCTTTCGGATCGCAAAGGCACGAAAGCCCACCATGATAACCAGAAAGAGCACAAGCATTTCAAGCATGCTGATAAAAACCCCAGTGGTTGCCGAATATGGCAAGCTATCCACAAACGCAACGGAGTTATTCATAGCTTTCAGGAAAACCACAAGCAGCCAGGAAATCCATCCTGAAATCACAGGAACTGCCGATAAAATTACGGTAAGAAAACCGGCATAAAGGATAAGTGAGGCCAGTGGTATGACTAAAAGATTGGTGATGATGAAATAATTCGGAAACTGATGGAAATAATATAACCCAAGTGGCGCTGTTCCGATTTGGGCAGCAATTGAAACAGTAGTTATGGCCCAGATTTTATCAAGCAACCAGTTCCTGGGCCTCCATAACTGGTAAAGGCCAGGCTGTATGGAAACTATCGCAATCACAGCAATATACGAAAGCTGAAACCCCACCTCACGAATCAGATAGGGGTTTATGATGAGAAGTATAAAGGCTGACACCGCAAGACTGTTGTAAATATTTGCGTTGCGGTTCATGCTCATGCCAATAATCACAAAACTGAACATTGTAGTTGCCCTGAGAACCGAGGGGGCAAGACCAGTCAGCAATGCATAAAACCAAATGCCTGAAAGCAAAAGTATAATTCGTAAAAACCTTGAGTAGCGGTTTCGCTTCAGAAAAAACAACATATTGCTGAAAACCAGGAAAATAACTCCTACATGAAGTCCAGATACGCAAAGTACATGCATGGCTCCGGCAGTGGAGAATTCCTTGCGCGTGTCGTTGTCAAGGTAGTCGTCCATGCCAAGAATTAATGCCGTTGCAACTGAGAAATCACGCCCTGCAATACCATGATTGTTAAAAACCCGGATAAATGTTTTCCGCAGACTCAGTGCGAACTCTACCAGAGGATTACCAAACCCGCTACCGGTTTTGATCCATTGATCAGGACGGATGTAAGCCTGGAAGTGAATATTTTTATTCGCGAGGTAGCCCTGGTAATCGAACTCACCCGGATTTGAAGGAGGGGAAGGTGTATTGAACTTTGCGTAAACCAGCAATCTGTCGCCGTAAGCAATGCTTTCAGCAATGCTGTCGAGGGGAAAATAGAGCAACACATCACCGTTTACTTTTAGCCAGACGCTGTCGGTTTCAACGGCAATAATTTCAGCGAGCGCTTTATATGAGTTTGGCCGGGCTTCCAAAGCCCCGTTGATTCTTACCAATACCGGTTCTGTACCTGAGTAATGATGTGAAAGATGATGAGGGTTGCTGCGTTGGTCGTTCAAGCGGCTCCACTCAATCCCGAAAGTAAACATAATCAGGCCTAACAGCAAACCGGGCAGCCACCGGATTCTAAAAGCAACATGCTTTAGAGAAGCTAAATGCACCAATGCCAGCATCAAAATCAGCGCCGGCAAGATCCAATATATAATGTGGATTTGATACCGGGTTCCGGTTTCCAGCAGTATTCCCAGCGCGAAGAATACAAGCAACCTGAAAAGGCTATGTTGGTTCCAGCGGTTCATACTTTTTGATGGGTAAATTCAGGGTATAAAAATAACGAACCGGGAATAGATATGCAATAGCCCTTATCGAAAAAGTACTGCTATTTGCAATATAATTCCAGATATTCCTTTACCAGCGGGTGACCCATTTCCAAGGCGCGCTGCCAATCGGCGCAGGCCCTTATTGTATCGCGGATATACAGATAGGCGATACCACGGTTCGCATAAGGCGCCATGCTTTTAGGATCAATTTCCATTGAACGGCTGAAATCGGCAATGGCACCCTGAAAATCGCCAAGCATATAGCGGGTATTTGCGCGGTTGTTATAGATGCCTGCGGTATTGAAACCCAGTTCCACTGCTTTATCAAAATCTACAAGCGCTTCCTCTAGCTTTCCAAGCTGCCCGAGTGAACTTCCACGGTTAAAATAATACAAGGCATTATTGGGGTCGAGTGTAATGGCTTTGGAATAACTTTCTACAGCCAAATCGTTTTCTGCGCCATGGGTTTGGGTCGCGCCTAAAAAATTCCAGGCACGATGATCATCTTCAACCATAGAGGTCACCTTCAAGAAATCTTCCTTCGCTGCTTTGAAATTGCTTATGTCAACATAAATCTGCCCACGGTAATAATATGCTTTTGGGTGCATCGGGTCGGATTGGACAGCGAAATCCATTTTTTCCAGCGCCGCTGAGTATTCTTTATTCCTGTAGAGATCAAGACCCAGTTTGATATAATCCTCATACGCATTGAATTGCCCGGCGGCTGCCTGCTGCTCAAGATGTGCGATGCCGTCTGCATCTTCTGCATCTGGTACTTGTTGGCTTACAGGAAAGGAATCCCGGTGTTGATGAATGCTATCATCATTAGTTGAAGATTTGGTTTTTGCCTGGTTTCCATCTCCGGATTGGTCTTTTACTGAACCAAAATTGCAAGCGTTTAAGAACAAAAGAGCTAAGAATGCGATTAATGTTTGTTTCATTGTTGTAGAGGGTTAATTTTCTTTATTCAATATGGTTAAGGATATTCCACATGAGTTTTGCTGTCCGGGCCGAAGCTCCTGCTCCGCCAAGTTTAATTTCCATTAATTTGTAATTGCTGATCATTTTTTCGCGCGCTTCGCTATTGTTCAGGAGCAAACCCAGTTCGCGCGAAAGATTCTCCGGGTTCATTTCATTCTGTATCAATTCACTTACAACGGCCTGGTTCATAACGAGGTTGACCAATGATATATACTCAATCTTAACTAACTGCCTGGCAATCTGTACTGAGATCCAATTGCCCTTGTAACAAACCACCTGAGGCACATGAAAAAGCGCTGTTTCAAGAGTTGCAGTCCCGGAAGTTACAATAGCCGCATTTGCCGTACTTAAAAGCTGGTACGTTTGGTCAGTAATAATTTCGGCATTGTGCGATCCGATTATGTTCTTGTATAAGCTTGCTGGCACTGAAGATGTGCCGGCAATAATAAAACGATAGCCTGGGAAATTCGGAACTACGGCCAACATCGCCGGCAGCATTTTATTGACCTCCTGTTTACGGCTTCCTGCCAGCAAGGCCACAACGGGCCGTTTATCTTCGCTTTTTAATGAAGATGGAACTTTGGTTGTGTTATAATTTTCAATTGCATCGAGCAATGGATGGCCTACAAAATCAACTTCAACATTGCTGCGCTTATAAAATTCTTTCTCGAAAGGCAGAATCACAAACATGCGATCCACCCATTTTTTAACTTGAAGCACGCGTGAGCGTTTCCAGGCCCAGACCTGCGGCGATATATAATAGAAAACCTTTATTCCTAACCCGTGGGCAAATTCAGCAATGCGGAAATTGAACCCGGGATAGTCAACCAGGATCACCACATCGGGTTTGAATCGAATGATATCGCTCTTACATTGTTTCAGAAACCGAAGAATGGTTCGCAGGTTTTTAATTACTTCTACAAAACCCATGAAGGCCATGTGACGGTAATGCATCACCAGTTCAGCTCCCTGTTCCTGCATTCTGTTGCCGCCCCATGCCCTGAAAATACTGTCAGGATCAAGGCGTTTCAGTTCCCTGATCAGGTTGGAGGCGTGTAGGTCGCCCGAAGCTTCACCGGCAATGATGTAATACTTCATAACACTATTTCGGGATTCTTATGGTTTAAGCACTGATTTCAGGATTAAAAACAACCTTGATCTTTCCAGTTAACGAATATCCAATAAAGTAATTGATCTGGAACTTTCTAACTATTCCTGCCCGCCATGAATAAACAAAAAATACAATATCGTCATCACAAACATAGCGGCAAGAACTCCTCTTCCTGTTTTATCAAGTTTCAACTTTAACATATAAAACCTGAAAGGAAAAAGGTTCGCAAATATACTTATCATTGCCAATACTTGCTTTCGAAGATAGTGACTGCTGAAAGCTTCCTGAAAAACCTGGGCAAGCCCCCAAAGTGATGCGTAGATGGCAACGCTTATCGCAAAAGCAAGCACCAAGCCGAATGCCAGATTATCCTTTTTTAAAAATTCCTTTATGCCGCTCATGCAGTTAATTATGTTTTAATCAGCGTGTTATTTTTCCAGATCCCATTGCTTGAGTTGCACAATGGCAGCATGAGCTGTCATATCAATATGCACAGGAACAACAGCTATATAATTGTTTGTAATCGCCCAAACATCAGTATCTTCAGCGCCATCTCTGTCTTCAAATACTCCGGTGAGCCAATAATAGCTTCGTTTAAACGGATCAGTTCGGGCATCGTATGTTTCCTTCCAGTATCCTTTGGCTTGTCTTACAACCTTTATTCCCCTGATAGCATCAGCCCCAGACGCAGGTATATTTACATTGAGACAGGTTGCAGGTGGCAGCCCGTTTTTAAGAACTTGCTTCACAATGGTTTTGATATATTCCTCGAACCCATCAAAATTGGCATGTATGGAGTAATCATTCAGTGAGAAACCTATGGCGGGAATATCTTCGATGGCGGCTTCGATAGCCGCAGCCATTGTGCCGGAATAAAGAACGTTAATTGAAGCATTGCTGCCATGATTGATGCCTGATACAACCAGATCGGGCTTGCGGTCAAGTACAATTTTAACACCCATTTTAACGCAATCAACTGAGGTGCCGTTGCAGCTATATTCCGGGTGATTGTTTTCGTTTGGAATCTGATGCACCATCAGTGGGGTTGTTACTGTAATGGCATGCCCCATCGCCGATTGCGGTTTATCAGGCGCCACTACAACAACTTCACCAAGTGAATGCATAATACTTATCAGTTTACGAATACCGGGAGCTGTAATTCCGTCGTCGTTGGTTACTAAAATCAAGGGTTTAACAGATGTCATTTTTATCGGTTGGATTATTGTTTAAAATTGCCGGGTTTTCATTTTCTTTTGTCATACTTCGGGCCCGGCTCTGGAGATATAACTAATGAATTAAGCTATTGGTTCATTTTCCTGATTTTCGATACCTGTAACGCCAGCAGAAACTATAAATTTCATGACTTCCGCAGCGGGTGCATTGATGGGTCTCACATTATCTGCTGAAACAATAAATAGGTTCCCGGAGAAATTATATGAATGCGGCAGGTAAACAGCCACTCGCTTACTGTCAATACCCAATGAACTCAGGTCGCGCTGGGTTACAAAGCCCAGTTTCTCAAGATCACTTTCCCTGTTGACCTTTACAAGAACGGGTTCGGTAAACTTACGTTTTTGCCCAACAAAAGCAGTAAGCAAATCCTTGATGGAGGAATAAATGATTTTGATGAAAGGAACCTTCGCTGCTGCTTTATCCAGGTAGCCCATCATTGGCCTGAAAATGATGGTGCGGCCTAAAAAGCCAACCAACGTGATTAAAAGTACAATAGTAATGAGACCCAATCCGGGAATATTAAACTTCAGGTAGGTCCTTATGTACTGATTGAGCAGCTCGTCAACATAAAGAAAACTAAAGTAAATGGCATAGCCGGTAATAAACAATGGTGCGATGTAAATCAGCCCTTGCAGAAAAAAACCTAGCAACGTCCTGAGTATCTTTTTGGTGTTCATAAAATCATGAATTTAATCGCGTGCAAAATTACTGAAAATAAGGATGGAAGCCGGTTAATAATGCCCACAGGTCTTCGCCAGTAGCTAACTTCGACTGCCAAAGCGTTATTATTGCGAACCCACCCGCGTGTTTGTTGATCCGATTAAAAAATGTTTTATGTTTGCTGTCAGGAGAACAAAACACCACCTATCATGAAAACAATACCATCATTTTTTGAAGCCCATGTTGAGCAATACGCCAGTAACGTGTTGATGTGGGAAAAGAAAGACGGCCCCTACCAGGGCCTCACCTATGCCGAAATGCGTAAACTCGTTCACCGTTTTGCCGGTGGCTTGCTAAGCCTGGGTCTGAACCCCGGCGACCGCGTTGCCTTGCTTTCAGAGGGCCGGAATTACTGGGTAATGAGTGAGTTGGGCGTTCTTTATTCCAGGGCTATCTGCGTCCCGCTATCTGTAAAACTCGATGAAGTTTCTGAAGTGCGCTTTCGTATTGCACATTCCGGTTGCCGCTTTGTGATCGCATCGGCAAGACAAAGGCAAAAAGTGCTGGAGGTATTGAAGGATCTGAAAGAAATTGAAAAGGTTATACTTCTTGATCCGGCGGCTGACAAAAATGACAAGGAAATTTTTGTGGAAGATTTGCTTAAACGTGGTAATGCCTGGCTTGAGAAAAACAGTGATTTGTTTAAGAAAACCTGGAAATCGGTTCAGGAAAATGACCTGGCAAATATTTCTTACACTTCAGGTACTACTGCCGATCCCAAGGGCATCATGCTCACACATCGAAACTATACGGCCAATGTTGAACAGGCCCAAACCCTAATGCACATCCCTGAAACTTACCGGACATTGCTTATTCTTCCCTGGGATCATTCATTCGGGCATACGGCCGGAATTTACAGTTTCATCAGTAAAGGCGCCAGTATGGCATCGCTAAAACTTGGTAATACTGCGATGGAAACCTTGAAAAACATTCCGCTCAATATCAAAGAGATTAAACCCAATTTGCTGATGAGCGTTCCGGTGCTGGCCAAGAACTTCAGGAACAATATTGAAAAAGCCATCAAGGACAAAGGCAAGGTGCTGTACGGTTTGTTCCGGTTTGCCCTGAATGTTGCTTATGCCCACAACCAGGAAGGTTTCAACAAAGGTCGCGGCTGGAGGGTTTTTCTTAAACCTCTTTACTGGTTGTTTGATAAAATTCTTTTCAAAAAGATCCGGGCTGGTTTTGGCGGCAACCTTGAGTTTTTTATCGGTGGTGGCGCACTCCTGGATATTGAGTTGCAGCGTTTCTTTTACGCCATAGGCATACCCATGTTCCAGGGCTATGGGCTTTCTGAATCTTCACCGATTATTTCATCCAACGCCCCTCACAGGCATAAACTGGGCTCGTCCGGCTTCCTGGTTGACAATCTCGAACTGAGAATTCTGGACGATAATGGAAATATTTTACCAACCGGCGAAAAAGGCGAAATAGTTGTAAAAGGCGAAAATGTAATGGCGGGTTACTGGAAAAACGAAAAAGCCACATCCCAAACCTTACGTGATGGCTGGCTTCACACCGGCGACCTGGGCTATATGGATGCCGATGGATTTTTATATGTGCTCGGAAGGTTCAAAAGTTTATTGATCGGCAGCGATGGCGAAAAATTCAGTCCGGAAGGCATTGAGGAAAGCCTTGTGAATCATACCCACTACATTGAACAGGTCATGTTGCATAACAACCAAAACCCTTACACTGTAGCATTGATCTACCCTAAAAAAGATGCTTTACGAAAATGGTTGAAGCACAAACAACTTGAAGTTGACAGCGATGAAGGCCGTGAAGCCATGATCAAAGCCATCAATTACGATATTAACCAGTATCGCAAAGGTGGAAAAAATGAAGGTGAATTTCCTGAGCGCTGGCTGCCCAGTACATTTGCAATCCTCAGCGAAGGTTTCACTGCTGAGAACCAGCTAATGAACAGCACAATGAAAATGATCCGCGGAAGGGTTACCGAGCGCTATCAAACTTTCCTGGATATGCTTTATACTCCGGAGGGCAGGAATATTCAAAACGAACATAACCGAAAAGCCTTGAGGGAGTTGTTTAAGGTGTAAATGAATCGTTCCGGTTAATTCACAAAATCCCGCAAAATTTTAGCAGCTCATTGTAAACCCTTTGAACCGGAAGGCCCATGACGTTATAAAATGAACCGTTTATCTTTTCAATTCCGATATAACCAATCCACTCCTGTATGCCATAGGCGCCTGCTTTATCATAAGGTTTGAAATGCTTGACGTAATAATCAATCTCTTCAGGCCTGAGATGATTGAAATAAACCTCGCTGCAAACATGAAAGGAATGGGTTTTGGTTCGTGAACGAAGGCAAACACCGGTGAGTACCTCATGTTTTTTGCCAGAAAGCTGATTGAGTATAAACACGGCTTCATCAGCATCTTTGGGCTTCCCGATGTTCATATTGTCAATCCATACAATTGTATCAGCTGTTATTAAAACAGTGTGGTTATCCGTAAGGACATCATCAAATGCTTTTGATTTGTGTTCGCACAGGAAGAGCGGTATTTCCTCCCTTTTTAGTTCTTTGGGGTAATCTTCATCAATTTGGCGGGTGAGTACATGGAATTTTAGTCCCAACTCACTGAGCAGTTGTTGGCGACGGGGCGATTTTGACCCAAGTATAAACCGGAAATGATTAAGTTGCTGAACGTACATAATCGTGCTATTAACTTTAAAACTATAAAGTAAGCGAAAATAACTGCATGCCTAGTATACCGGCCACCATGATTATTTTTGCCAGCTTGCCCGGCGCCCTGAAATCTGGTGGCTGTACAGCCTTGTTGATCTGTAGCAAAAGGTTGATCATCAATAACTGAACGGGTATGAGATAGTACCAGAAAATAATTTTTAATCCCTGCTGTAGCAAGAGGTATTGCCCGGCTGCCAGTACAAGCATTGTAAACAATGAGAGCGCCAGTGCAATATTTTTGGCGCCTCCAATCCCTGAACGAACCGGTATCGTTTTACACCCAGCTGCGGTATCTCCCTCAATGTCTTCAATATCTTTCACTATTTCGCGAACCAGGGAAACCAGGAAGGCGAATGCAGCGTAAAATCCCACCACAATACTGAGTTCTGAGAAAACAACAGGATGTTCGTTCACCAGGTTGTGCAACATGTAATACTCAAATAACCATACTACAAGTACAACCAGGGCTGAAAGAAATGAAACAAGCACGTTGCCAATCAGAAAAGAACGCTTGTATCGCGCAGAATAAAGCCATAACAAGGTTGCGATGATCGGAAAGACCAGACCAAGCTTTAACGTACCAACGCGATAAGCCAGGTAGAAACCCAGCAAAACGGCAACTCCATTCATTATCCAATGCAGTAGAATCCCCTGGCGTGCTTCAATACTTTTGCCAAGTATCATCCGCGAAGGCTTATTGATGCGGTCAATACGCAAATCAAAATAATCGTTGATGATATAACCGGCAGCAGCCAGCAGCACAGTAACAAAAATCAACAACATAAAATTAAGGAAGGCAAACTGTGACGACACACCAGCTTGATCAAGGTATGGGCTTACCAGACAATACTTCACCAGCACCTGTGTGAGGATAATAATCAAAAGGTTAGGCCATCTTATCAGGCGTAGCAGCCACATGGTTTCTAGTTTGATTCAAAGTTCAAAGTTCCAAGCCCCAAGCCCCAAGCTCTTTGCTCCAAGCCCCATGCTCTTTGCCTACCAATGAAATGCTCCGTCGCTCATCCATTTTCCTTGTATTTTCATCACCTGCTCTATTACATCCCTCACACTTCCATGACCGCCTTTCTGGTGACTAATATATCTTGATACGGCTTTGATTTCTTCGGCTGCATCGGCAGGACAGGTGGCGACACCGGCGAGTTGCATGATTTCATAATCCGGGATATCGTCGCCCATAAAAAGGACTTCTGCAGGGTTCAAATTATTCTCAGTGATGTAATTCTTAAAAACTTCAATCTTGTTATCAACCCCCAGGAAAACATCTTTGATTTTCAAGGCTTCGAACCTGCGAACCATAGATTCAGAGTAACCACCCGAAATGATAGCCACGCGATAGCCTTTTTTTATTGCAAGTTGCATGGCATATCCATCTTTCACATTGGCAGTTCTCAGCGCATCGCCATTGCTCATAAGAATTACGGTTCCATCAGTGAGAACGCCATCATAATCAAATACAAAGGTGTTTACGTGCTTCAGCAGTTCTTTATAGTTACTCATAGGCTAAGGATTGTTTTCTTTGTTTTTTCGATCAATTATCTTTTCTGTGATCTGCCTGTAAATTTCCTTGTAGTCAGGGAATTTATCCAGCAATTCCAGTTGCCGGGTAATAATGCTGCTGTCGTCGCGGATTGCCGGGCCGGTTTGTGCATCCCAGGGATTCATCATACTAAGTTTATCCAGAAATTCACGGATCAGCGGTATGAGGATTTCAAAGTCAATGTTTCTGCTCTTCAGAATATCAGCAGCCGCCACGTACATGAAGTTCGAGAAGTTGCACGAAAACACTGCGGACAGATGTAGATATTGTCGTTGTTCGGAGTCAATTTCATAAATCTTATTGGTAAGATTTTGAGCCACCTGCCTGATGGATTGCAGTGTACGCTCATCCGAAGCTTCGATGCATACAGGAATATGATCAAAACTAATTGGCCGGGATTTAGAAAAAGTTTGTAACGGATAAAAAACCCCATAGCTTAATGACATGTTTTTCAGCACGGCCATTGGCAGGGTACCTGAGGTATGAACCACAATGCCGTTTACAAACAGTTTTCTGATCAGGCATTCCACAACCGAATCTTTCAGCGCGATAATGTATAGGTCGGCATCGGTATCAAGCTGTTTGAGGTCTGTAATAAATTCCGCATTTATTTTTGCCGAAAGTATTTCAGCTGATCCGCTGGTGCGACTGTATATTTGGCTGATGTTGTAACCCTTCTTATCTAAGGCAATTGCCAGGTGGGTAGCAACGCTTCCCGCCCCCAGAATTACTATTTTGTTTATATCAGCTGGTGTTTCCATATGAGCGGGCTAAATTACGAAGGTATGCAGTGTTTTCATAAAAGGCCGGCATTTTTTATCAAACTGATTGACTGAATGTAATATTCATATGCATGAACGTTATTAAAGCGAACCTTTATTAACTGTACGAATCCGCCGTCATTTTTATGGTTTATCGTACTGTGAATGTATATTTGCACAATTTTAACCTGGCTTGAGGTTTTTTTATGATCCTAAAATCCCGTTTACATCTTTTGATGTCTTTTATGCTACTTCTGATGGCAGCCTCTTCCTGTGTTTCATCAAAGAAGGTGCAGCGCGATGGTTTGATTTTGGATCGCAATAAAATCAAGACTGACAACAAGGACCTGAACATTGAGGAACTGGAGGGATTTATACATCAGAAACCCAACGGGAAAGCCCTTGGTTTTATAAGGTTAAACACCTTTTTTTATGAACGGTTCAAGCCAAAATGGATCAGAGAAACCTTAGGTAAAAAGCCGGTAATTTACGATTCAATGCAGGTTGTTAACTCAATGCGGGATATGAAGTCATACCTTGCCGCCAAAGGGTATTTTCATGCTGAGTTGGATAAAGACGTTAAAAAAAAGAAAAAGGCCGCGAAGGTAACCTACTTCATTTATTCCGGGAGCCCTTATACGTTGCGAAATGTAAGTTACTCAATCCACGACAGTCAACTTGAAGGGTTCATAAACAGTGACCTTGAAAACTCCCTTGTCAAATCCGGCTCAAATTTCGACACCTATACCCTTGACGATGAACGCTACCGGCTTACCACTTATCTCCGGAATCAGGGTTATTATTTCTTTAACAGGGATTACATCTCCTATAAAGTAGACAGCAATTTTCAAAGCCGGCAAATGGATATTGTAATCGAATTTAAACAACCAACAGAGCGCGATAATGAAACCGGGCAAATTATTGAAAAGAAACACCTGCGCTACCGCATGAACGATATCACCATAAATACCGATTACAAGATCATGGTTGATGAATATATTCCATATGATACCCTGGTTGTTCCGCAATGGATCAAATTTCCTGAAAGGCCTTATAAATATTATTTTTTATATCATAACAAACTGCGCATTACACCACCCACCATAGACCGGTTTATATTTCTCCGTGGAGGCCGTTATTATAGCGTTGATAATGCAAACCTTACCTATAACCGGCTGTCAAATCTTGCCATTACCAGGTTCGTAAACGTGAACCTTGTTCCTGCCCAGGAATTTCCTGACGAAGGTTATGGCTACCTGGATGGCTATATTGATATTGGGCGGAACCCGGTACAGGTTTATTCTATTGAAGCCGAAGGAACCAACACCGGGGGTTCGTTAGGAATTGGAAGCAACTTTGTTTATACAAACCGCAACCTGCTCAGGGGAGGGGAGGTGTTTACTATCAAACTCAAAGGCGGCCTAGAGATGCAGCGCTCTTTTGGAGAGTCAACACCTTTTTTTCTTGGCTTTAACACTGTCGAAACTGGTATTGAGGCACGTTTGACCCTTCCAAAATTATTTCTTCCCGGCCGCCAGCAAAAATATACACGGCATGCGGCCCCAAGCACAACATTCACAACAGGTTTGAATTTTCAGTTGCGACCCGATTATACACGGTACATTCTCAACTTTTCTTTCGGTTATGAATGGCGGGAAACCGTCACCAAAAGCCATGTTTTTATACCGGCTGAACTGAATTCGGTACGCATCTTCCGTTCTGCCGAATTTTCCGATTGGCTTTACGGACTGAAAGATCCAAGATTAATTTATCAGTACACCAACCATCTTGTACCGCTTACCAGGTATATATTTACATTCAACAATCAGCCTCTCCGTAAGAACCGCGATTTTATGTTCTTCCGTGGCAATGCCGAAAGTAGTGGTAATCTTCTCTATCTGGCAGATAATTTATTGGAACAACCCACCACCGATGAAGGCTATTATACGAAACTGGGCATACGTTATGCGCAGTTTGTGCGTGGCGAAGTGGACTACAGGTATTATAAATTCGTGAACCCAAAAAGTAATCTCGTTTTCAGGATTGCCGGAGGTGTTGGTGTGCCGTATGGTAATTCGGAAGTATTGCCGGTTGAGAAAGGATTTTATGCCGGTGGCGCAAACGGAATAAGAGGATGGGAGATACGTGCACTCGGACCCGGCAGTTTCAGCGATCCTGAGAATGAATTTGATAAAATGGGTGAAGTCTGGATGGAAAGCAACCTGGAATACCGTTTTCCAATGTACAGTTTTTTAAATGGTGCAGTGTACGTTGATGCTGGCAATATCTGGTTGCTTAGCGAAAATCTCGATTTTCCTGGTGGAGAATTTGACGCAGCCACTTTCTCGGATCAGATCGCAATAAGTACTGGTTTTGGCTTCCGTGTTGATTTAAGCTTTTTTATTTTCCGTGTTGATACCGGTATAAAACTTAAAAACCCATCAAAGGAAATCAATGATCGCTGGGTTGATATGACCCAGTTTAGATTGCGCGATGTTGTATGGAATTTTGGAATCGGATACCCGTTCTAACTATTGAAGTGCTCTCTAACCATCCTAAACTCTAAACCTTCTAAACTTCTAAACCCTATAACCTCGAACCTTGAACAAAAACATAGAACAATTGAACAATAGAACAATAGAACAATTGAATTATGAACTCTTAACCAGCAACCAGCAACCAGTAACCAGCAACCAATCTCTAAACCCCCTAAACTCTCTAAACCCTCTAAACTTTCTCTTCTGAACCCATTCAATGAACCAAAAGGAATTTACCGGATCTATACTTGAACACCTTCAGCATACACCAACTGCCGGGCAAGAAACCCTGGCAGATCTGCTGGCTGAATTTATATTTTCAAGGCAGGAAAATCAGCGATATCCTGTTTTCGTGCTGAAAGGTTATGCAGGAACCGGTAAAACATCCATGGTCAGTTCGCTCGTGAAATCCCTGCCATTGCTTGGTAAGAAGACTGTTTTGCTTGCCCCGACAGGAAGAGCGGCAAAGGTTTTATCGCTGTATTCGGGAAAACCGGCGTTCACGGTTCACAGAAAAATTTATATGCACCAGGCTTTACCGGGCGGAGGTATCAGCATCTCGCTCCGGACTAATCTGCACAAACACACCCTCTTCATAGTGGATGAAGCTTCAATGATCCAAAGCGAATCTGCTGGGAATGACACCATTTTATCCTCACGCAACCTGCTCGACGATCTTATTGAATACGTGTATAGCAGCAATTGCCGGCTGCTTCTTACCGGCGACACCGCACAGCTTCCTCCTGTGGGTCTCAATATCAGCCCGGCACTCGATACAAGCTACCTGGGCGCTTCTTATCCTTTACAACTTACGTCCTTTGAACTTACTGAAGTTGTGCGGCAGGAAAAGGAATCAGGTGTGCTTTTCAATGCAACTTTGCTGCGTGAAATGCTTAAAATGGATTCTTGTGAACCGCCTTTCTTCCAATTGAAAAACTTTGATGACATAATAAGAATTAATGGAAGTGAGTTGGAAGATGCCTTGAACCATAGCATACATTCAAAAGGAGTGGAGAGCACAGTGGTGGTGACACGTTCAAATAAACGCGCTAATCTTTTCAATAAAGAAATCAGAAACCGTATTCTTTTCCGCGATCCGGATGTAGCAGCCGGCGATCTTATGATGGTAGTGAAGAATAATTATTTCTGGCTACCGCCCGAATCACAGGCCGGATTTATTGCCAATGGCGATACGATTGAAATTTTGAGGGTTCGCAAAACAGAAGATTTGTATGGATTCAGGTTTGCCAATGTACATGCCCGTTTGGTGGATTATCCGGATGAACCGGAGCTTGAACTCAAGATTATCTTAAATACAATTGATTCAGAATCTGCTGCCTTGACGCAAGAAGAAAGCAAAAAACTATTCGGAGAGGTAATGTTGGATTATGAAGCAATCCCATCCAAAGCTGAGCGTTTCAGGCAACTGCGCAGTAATCCGTATTACAATGCTTTACAGGTAAAATTTGCCTACGCGCTCACCTGTCATAAAACCCAGGGCGGCCAATGGGAAGATGTATTTGTTGACCAGGGTTATCTGCCCGATGATGGAATAAACAGTGAATACCTGCGCTGGATTTATACAGCACTGACCCGCGCTGTAAAACGGGTGTACCTGGTAAACTTTAACGATAAACTATTCGGCGGCTAAAGTTGCGCGATACAGCAATGCTACAGCATAGGCGGCTGCGCCTTCCTCATGCCCTACGAACCCAAGCCCTTCGGTTGTTGTAGCCTTGATCGAAACCTCATTGGCATCAACCTTCAGGATACCTGATAAAACGCTCCTCATTTCTTCGATATAAGCAGAGATTTTTGGGGCTTGCAACGCAATGGTGCAGTCAATGTTTCCGACCATCCATCTGTCTTTCTGTAACAGGGCTGCTACATCGGCAAGTATATTCCTGCTGTCAGCATCCTTGAAAGTCGAATCGGAATCTGGAAAATGAAATCCTATATCACGTAAACCGGCGGCTCCCAATAGGGCATCACAGATTGCGTGAATGACTACATCGGCATCAGAATGCCCGAGCAAACCTTTGGTAGAAGGAATCTTGACACCACCCAGGATCAGCTTACGCCCATCGGCAAAGCGATGAACATCATAACCGAATCCAATACGGAAATTCATGGTATTAGTTAGTAGTTGCTGCCTGAGCGCGGAAGGCTTCAAAATCAAATGACAATGTGAACCTTAAGGTATTTTCAAGCGGGTGTTTTTGAGCTGTGGGAACCAGGTATGAAAAATCCAGCCCGAAAACGTTGTATTTTAACCCGACGCCCAATGTGAAATACTTGCGGTTTCCTTTGGTGGCATGTTCGTGGAAATATCCGCCACGCAAGGCAAACTGTTTGTCGTACCAATACTCCAGCCCAATTCCGAAACTAAACTCGCGAAGTTCTTCCTTGAAGCCATCGGGTGCATCATGAAAACTCTGAAACATGCCTACCGGTACTGAGACTTCGGGATCCATGCCCTTGAAAATAAGCTGACGGCCATCATCGCCAATAACCGGCTGCCCAAGCGAATCAAGCATATACAGCGGAGGTGTTGGAACCAGCAGTTTGTTGAAATCGGCAAGCACAGAAATACGGTTATAATCGTCGAGATCGAAGGTTAAGCTGGGGCCAAAGCGTAAATTGGTAGGAATAAAATCTTTCTGGATATTGTCATCGCTGTAAGAAATCTTTTGACCAATATTTGAGATATTGATACCCCATGCCACAAGTGCATCGGTATTAAAAAGATCAACTTCTTTCTGATAATAAACGGCAACATCGGCAGCAATTGAGGTTCCTGGTTTGGTTGCCTGGCTTTGCACTTCCTGTCCCTGGGTCAGATTGGAATGAATAAAACGGCCTGCTACAGCGCCTGAAATGTGTTGTGAGAATTTTCTGGCATAAGTTGCTGACAGGGCAAATTCCGAAGGGCGGTAATTACCGATTGGCTGACCTTCAATATTAGTAAAAGTGATATCGCCAAGTGAGAAGAAAAGCAATGCACCAGCGACGGATGAATTTTCATCAAGACGTTTGTAACCCGTCAGGTAAGCCAGGTTAATGTCGTTTACAAGTGCTCGCAACCAAGGGCTGTAGGCCATAGAGAAGCCCATGTCTTTTTCGATGAATGCATATTTGGCAGGATTCCAGTGCAGTGAGTTGATGTCGGGAGTTGATGAAACCCCTACATCGCCCATCGAGCCGGCACGGGCATCGGGGGCAATCATAAGAAAAGGCACTGCGGATGTTACAGTGTTCAGCCGCTGACCGATATAATTTGGGTTTTGTGAAAAAGAGAGAGAAATTGATGAGAAAAACACGAGGGTTAATACAAACCTCTTCCAATTGGTTAAAACTCGCATACACATAATTTTTGGTGTGGCAAAAGTAAGGAATTAAGAATTGAAATATTGAAACGGTATTTCAAAATGAATATTGCTTATTGCATCCTGAATTTGCAAGACTGAGATTATATGCGGGTAAATCCTTCCGATATAGCTTACCGAACGATCATCAGCTTACCTTGCATGGTGCTGCTTTTCCCGTTCAGAGTCTGTGTTTTTACCGTATAGATATAAACACCTGAGGTCAGGAACCGGCCGTTTTCGCTTGTTCCATCCCAGTATATGGGAGTAATGGCGGAATTTGATGATGGAACATTCAAAGGCCCGATACTTTTCACTTGTTGTCCTGTAATATCAACAATATCAATAGCAACATTCACAATCTGGTCGTAGTAATTGTGTTTGAACCGAAACCAGGTACCTGACGAAAAAGGATTTGGATAATTATCCATGTCGCCTGTGGCCAGTTCCATGGATGTATTGACAACAAATTCAATAGTAGCTTCTGAAGAGTTATTGTTCAGATCAAATGCCTTGAGGCGAAGGGTATGCCTGCCATCGGGCAGATTCAGGAAGCGATATTGGATGCTGCCGCTTTTATAAGTATCCATATCTGGTTCAAAATAGCGGTCGAGCAAAATCGGGTTTTGGGTGTCCTCGTTAAGAAAAGCAACAATTTCATGTCCGATGCCAAGTTCAAAATAATTAATTCCACTTTCGTCGGAGAGGTTTGCAAGCAAGAGCGGATTAGCGCCTGTTGGATCGCCGGAACTGAAATCGGTAGTATTCATGTACATTTCAATAAGCGGCCCAACATCATCATTTGCCTGCGGATCGAGGCCACCAATCTCAAACTCGTCCAAATATCCGTTGGCGTCCGTTTGGCCATTGGTGGCATAATAAGAGATTTTGCCATTGCCCATCAAGGGGTTCACATCACGTGGAACTACAAAACTGAAAGAGAAATCGCCGTTAACAATTGAAACCTTTCCTTTGTACAGTACCGAATTTTGCAGGCTGAAAGGTTTAGGTGTACTGGAACTGTGATTGGCATTTGTATAGTATTGCATTGATTTGTCGTATACAACCGGATAAAGCAATCCGTTAAAGCCAGTCATTTTGTTCATCTGATTATCGGCAACATGACCGCTTATCGTCACTTCGGACATACCGAGCACTGCAGTACTTTCTTCAATTTGGACACCATTTACCGAGGTTGTAATTACATTGTTTGCAGGAATAGCGGGCTTAAGCGAGGGATCGCCTAATAAAACAAAATTCCTGATGTAAAGGTTATTTGCATTATCGTTTTTTGCTTTCATGAGAATTTCTCCGAGCGAAGAAATATTTCCGTTGGTTCGGTCAAAAAAGAAACGTGTAAAACTTTTGTTGAGCTTGAAGTTATATGAACTATAAGCCAGCCGGGAAGTTGTGAACAAGGCAATGCCACCGCCATCGGCGTTCAGCACTACCATTTCGCCGGCAGAAACGAGTTCGGGATTATCAAAGCGACCGAAGGAACAGGTGGCAGTAAGGAACACAGGCATGTTGTCAAGATTTTGCCAGGCATTGATATCCGAGATAGTAAGCACCTTGGAATGCGCCCAACCGGTTTCGCCTCCGTGCCCGATATAATTTATCAAAAGTGCGCCTTCACTTACCCTTTCGTTGATAGCCAGACTCACATCAGGATAACGGTAGCCGCTTGGAACGTAAACCCGCTGGTAGGCATCAAGATAGATTTTATCGAGCGAAAAAACCGTGTGGGTGGTGTCGAGATAGCTGGCAAGTTGCTCGGCCTGGTCAAGATGCACATCATTATCTTCATCGTGCGCGATAAGTGAAACGGAATTTCTCCAGGGCATGTGGGTCTTTTCCTTGTTCAACAGGTAATACTCCACTTTGTTATGCAGAATTGCAGCCTGCTCAATTGAATTAATAGGGAAGCGTCCGATACCTATATCCAGGCTACCGGCAGCTCCCAAACCCTCACCGTCGTCCAGCAAACCATAATAATCGTCAGTAACGTAAGTAGCATCAAGCCGTAATGATTCATCAGATTGGTAAGTAGGTATAAAGTTCATATTGTTGCTGAGCCTGTTTTTCGGGTCGTAAGAACCATCGCCAAATAAAAGCAGGTACGACGGTTCGTTGCCACCGATTTCGCGGTCGTAAAGCATTTTCATAAAATCCCTGATCGCCGTAGGGTCAGGGCTTCCGGATGCAAATTCATTAAAAATTTGTTCAATGGGAACCACTTTGACTGAAATGTTTGAACCCGACCGCCTGAGTTGTGCATAGTGTTCGGCTTCAGGAAGAAATTCCAAGGGGCTGACAATGATCAAATCGTGGCTTTCAACGGCATGAAGATTTTGGTTCTGAATTGCCTGAAGGCCATGAACCCGGAGTGCATCTTCGGTTCGGAAAGCAAGGAATTCACGCAATACTTCCGTCGAGAGCCTGAATTCAAGTGTATCTTCAGTGATTGTATGTTCAATCCGTGCCGGTTCGCCAACATCAGTAACTTCCCATATTTGAATATCTTCTGCAGGGTTCTCAAGCCTGAAATTGCTTACATAAAATTCGCCGATTGCCGTTAAATCGCGGAAAGAAAACTGGCCACCGGTATAAACCAGGCGGCGGCGAAGGTTTAACTCAACAAAGTCAATCCAGGCTGAGGCAGATGAATTGGAGTTGACATACTCAACGGAAACATTAAAATCAGGATTGCTGGTGTAAAAGGTAGCTGTGATGGGCGCTATATTGGCATACACATGCGCACTGGGCACAGCAACCAGGGATCCTAAAAACCCGTTGTCGTTCACATGAATCCGGACACGGCTCATTTCTGTCGCTTTTACTGCGAACCGGCCCCTGACAAGTACACGGTATGTTGAATCAATATAAGGAAAACTGAAAGAAGGGAGTTGCAGTGGGTCAGAACCTCCCGTAATTTTGTCGCCGAACCACTGACGGCCTACTTTTGCGAGGTTTACAGCATCGGGCTTGTAAATCCCATAATCATGAAAAGTTGTAACCTGGTGTGTGGCCGGCTGTGTCAACGACTGCAAATTCTGGATCCTTTTACCTTGTGGTTCTGCAATTGTAATAAAGTAATAGGAAGTGTCAGCGTAAGCGTTTTTGCTGAACTCAAAGCGAAGACTGCCACCCGTTGTGAGCGGTCTCCACCGGTGAGGCGATGGGGCATAAAATAACAGAAAGTCGTCAGTGGCAAAAACTTCTGAATTTGCTGAAACAAATTCAATGGCAACTTCCCGCAGGTCATCAGTGCGTGGAAGATCATTTTGTTCGTTGAGCATGGCCCCGCCGTTGCCATATAGCCTGATCCGATCGGGGTGAATGTCCTGCAGGTTGAATCCGGCTGCAGTCAATTCCTGAAAAGTGATCTTATGAATTCCTTTTTCGGTGGTGCTTATTTTAAGCCAGTCGCCAGTTGCAAGTACCGATTGGCTTGCGTATTCGTGGGTTGATTTCATTTCCCTGATGCCCGATCCTAAAAACTCCAGGTGGAACGAAACGAGTTTTTCAATATTTCCGGTAATAGCATTTCGCCTGAATGGCAGCAAGGTTACATATACATGCGGTTCTTTACGGATATAAGAAATCTCTTGTTTTAAGAGCGCCACTTCGGGGCCGGGTTCAAAAAACGAAGGGATTGCAGAAACCTCCTCTGCAGTAAGTGGCTCGAAAACAGCGTTGCTGATGATTGCCTCGTAATGTTTGAAATTACCCGAAACAGTAAATCGGGAGGCGAACAGCGGCAGTCCATTTTCTTCGTCAATGATGCAATCTTCGAAATAAAGCCCGCTTGCATTTTGGGAGAAAGTAAGTATTGCCGGATCAATTGCCTTCCATTGCAAATGGCGGTCATAGTCCTGGGCTTGTGTGAACCGGACTACCGATAAGACAATCAAAATTGAGAGGAGTATAACTTTTTTCAACATTTTAGAATTCAGGTTTAAACTTTTACTCCACAAAGATAACTTTCTGAATTAAAAGGTTGCATCTTACTTGCGAATACTCATCCAATTACTTTTCCAGATGGCGAATAATTACAAGCTTGTTTCCTTTTTGGGCAATTCCGCTTTCAGGGCTTCTAAGTATTACCTTATATATATAGGTGCCACTTTCAAGCAGTTGACCATCGTCGCCTCTGCCATTCCATGTAACGGGGTCGGAACGGTAACCGCCTGGACGAATGTTTTCGCTAATCACTTTTCTTAACCTGCCGTCAAGTGAGTAAATCTGGATTTCAAGTTCCAGGTCGGCACCAGCCTGGTTGTGTTCAATTCTAAAATGGGTATAATCGCGGAAGGGGTTCGGATAAGTGAGGATTTCTTCAAGTGCAATTGTCCCGTTACTTGCCACAATAAATTCTATTTCTTTTTCAGCCGGGTTATTGTAAATATCCCAGACCTTGAGCTTTAAATGATGCTTTCCGTTGGGCAGGTTGAAAAATGGATAACGGATTGTTCCTTCCTGGTAAGTGTCGAGGCTGGCAGTGTAAAAATCGTTCAGCACATAAGCTTTGTCGGTTTCGTGGTTCAAGACCGCAGTGATATCGTGCCCGATGCCACTACCGGTTGTGTTGATCCCTTTTTCATCCCGCACAAAGGCAAGGAGTACCGGGTTCTGATCAGTGATTCCTCCGCTTTCAAATTTCTCATCGTTGATATACAACTCTATTTCCGGGCCATATAAATCATCTAGTGCAGTAACATTAAATCCACCAATTATAATCCGCTTGTCAAAACCATTTGCATCAATTACGCCATCGGTTGCATAATAACTTATTTTACCTGTGTCATAGGCATAGGCTATGTCTTTTGGTACGATAAATGAAAAACTGAAATGCCCGTTTGTAACGCTGGCATTTCCCTTGTAAATGATATTTTGTTGGGTCGTAAAGGCATAGGTTGATCCACCGTCGTTGGCAAGGGTATTTATTTTCTGAACCTTGTCAAAAACCGTAGGGGTTAGAACTCCATTAAAGCTTTCCATAACATTTCCTGAATAATCAGTCACAATTCCTTTAATGGTAGTCATGGAGAGCGCTTTAAGTGTGTCGGTCACAGTATTAATATCATACTCATTTACATGGGTGGTAAGTACATTATATTCAGGTATTGCCAGTTTTAGTGCAGGATCGCCCAGTAATAGGAATTTCTTTGCATTAATAGCAGCGGGCTTATTGATGATGTCTTGTTTTGCTAAACGGATTATATCGCCAAATCGCAGGTATTCATTGTCTTCGCGCAGGAAGGCGAACTCAAACAATCGCTTGTTTATCGTAAAATTAGGTGAGGCATAAGTTGGCCTCGAAGTAGTGAACAAAGCAACACCGCCACCTTTGGTGTTCAGCAGCACCATTTCGCCGGCTGAGGTGATGGCGGGATCATCAAAATAAGCAAACTCGCAAGTAGCGGTAATAAATACGGCAAGCTTGTCGTAATTGGTCCATCCTTTTATGTCGGAGAGTTCCAGCACACGCTCTTTTGCCCAACCCAATATTCCGCCGTGGCCGGTATAGTTTACAATAAGCGCACCCTGCTGTACACTTTTGTTAATGTCCTGGTTGGCTTCGGGAAATCTTTCTCCTCCGGGCACAGAAACCTGCTGGTAAGCATCGAGATAGATTTTCGAGAGGTTGAAGAAAGCGAATGATGTATCAATTGTGCTGGCCATGGTTTCAGCTTGCGCAATGTGGAGGTTATTGTCTTCATCATCAGCAACAAAGCAAATATTGTTTCGCCAATCAGCCATCGTTACATGCGAATTACTGGCATATTGTATGATTTTATCTACCATAGCTATTGCCTCATCATTGGTGCTCACAGGCAAGCGGCCAATTCCAATGTCAAGTATATCAATACCGTCAGCGCCTTCGTGGGGGTCAAGAAAACCAAAGAAATCATCGGTAACATATGAATTGATTGGATCGAGCGATTGTTCTGAAACCCAAACGGGAACCATATTGGTATTGTTTGCTATCCTGTCTTTATAATCGTAAGAGGCATCACCAAAGAGAAGCAAGTAACGAAAATCAGATCCAGTGCCACTGCGCTCGTAAAACATACGGGCAAAATCCCTGATGGCACCAACATCCTGTTTACCTGAAGAAAATTCATTGTAAATCTGAGGTGTGGTAGCAACCAGTACACTCAGTCCTGAAAAACTAGTATGAAATTCTGCAAGACGATTGGCCTGATCAAGGAAGATGGGATGGGTCACAATCAACATATCAGGAACGGGAGCGCTATGCAGGTTTTGGTTTGGGACGATTTCAACGAATTCAACAGACAGGTTTTTTGACGGATCGAACACAATAAACTCCCGAAGCATATCTGTGGTAAGCGTAAATACCATTTCATTGCCCGATTGGTTGGTTTGCTGCTCCGATACATTGCCTGCATCAGTCACATTCCAAACCCTTAGTGCATTGCTTGTATTCGCAATCCTAAATTCCGAAACACGGTTTGTGCCAACACTGTACCTGTTTCTGAATAACATCTGATCGCCACTCATGCTCAAACGGCGCACTGCATGCACCCTGATATAATTGAGCCAGCCTGTTGATGGCATTGGGCTTTTATTGTAAGTAAGCTTAATGTCAATGATCTCCTGGTTGATGGCGAGATTACGGGTCATGGATGCATCGCGGGCATGTGCCGCGTATGGGCCATCACTTACAGGAGCAACAGAGGTTTGTACGTTGGTTCCATTGATGTTAAATGTAAACGATGAACTCTGCAGCGACCTGGCAGCTACATGCGCCTGGATGTTTACAACAGAATCGAGCACCCTGTTTGGAAAAGAGAAAGAAAAATTTCTTGTCAGTATGGCGTCGAAAACTTCACCATACCATTGCCGCCCCGATTTAATGAGGTTCGAAGTATTATTCTCATAAACCTGATAATCATTGAATGTGGTTATAATATCGGTCGCCGGTAGTGAGGCTATTGGCTGGGTTCCGATCCTTTTGCCCATGCCTTTGTCGGCAGTGAGAAAATAATAATTGTGGTCATCATAAATATTGTGCAAATGCTCAAAAGCCGGTGAAGCAGGCGAGTATTTCCACTGGTGTGGGCTTTGCCCGAAAAACAGGATATAATCGCCCTGGTTAAAAACGCCGTCTTCCTCGCCAACCACTATGATGGCATTTTCGATCAGATCGTCGTGGCGAAAACTGTTGTTGGGTTCCGGAAGCATGCCGCCGCCATTGCCAAATAAACGGACGTGCTGAGGGTTAATGCCGGCAGGGTTAAGACCTGCGCCTACCAGGTCGTTATATGTAATTCTGTGAACCCCGGTTTCCGAAACTGCAAATTTGTACCAGTTGCCCGATGCCAGCATTGATTCTTCAACAAAAATGCTTTTAAGCATTTCGGTTTGAACCGCTACAGTTTCATACTGAATGTGAATATCAAATGCTATCAGGCGGAGAATTTTTCCGGTTTCTGGGTTCCTGACCAGTGGGATAAATGAAACATTTACGCCCTTTTTATGCCTTGCCATGATGGGATGTGCTTCAACCACCAGCTCATTGTCTATAAGCAACAAGTCTTCAATCCGGACGAAGGCTTGCTGGTCAGTTGAGTCAAATACAAGGTTTTTCAGTTCAAGCGATGAAAATTCTGTTTCATTGGAGGGAAAAAAAACGGACTTCTGGAAAGCCGGAAGAAAGGGGTTGTAGGAATAATAGGCATCATTGAAAGAAAGTTGATAGACTCCGGATTCATCAATCTGAACCAATACGGGATCATTCCACCGCAACTTTTTACTGATGAATATTTCATCGGCAAAAACATTGGGAACACTTAATACAAGAAATAATGCTGCTAATGGAAACACTTTCTTCATCTGCATATTTTAAGGTTTCTTTGGGTGGTGATTGATAGGGGAAATTTGAGAAGACTACACAAAACTATGTTGATGAGTTTTATGATTTACGAACGGCTGACAAAGAAAAATATTGTAGTTTCCCTTGCTGAAAGGATTCATCAGCTCATTGTATGACGCTAATGATAGTGCATGTAGTGCAGACTTTTAGCTATAAAAGTAAAATAATTGTACATTCATCCTCAGGGTTCCTGCTTGTAATATGCTGCTTCAGCACTTATTAACAGTGGGCTCTGGCCAAATGTCAATAATTATAATGTTTTCCGTTATAAAAACATGTCTGTAACAGATGCTATTGTGAGGAAAAAAGTATTAATATTGTTGCCTGAAATTCTTTTGTTACTCCTGCACATGAAAAAAGGTCTTGTACAATTAATAATTATTGTCATCTTCATGCTCAGTGGGGTTATTGTGTCTAAAGCACAAGATCCCGGATTTTCACAATTTTATGGCAACCCGGTTTATCTTAACCCCGCACTTTCAGGGAACAAAATCTGCCCACGCTTAACATTGAATTATCGCAACCAATGGCCATCCATCCCGGCAAGTTTTGTTACTTATGCAGCTTCGTACGATCAATACGTTGATTTTTTGAGTGGGGGAGTCGCAGTAATGGTTGTTTCAGATCAGGCAGGTGATGGTATGCTTACAAACAATTCATTCAGTGGTGTTTATTCTTACCGGCTTGATTTATCAAGACATATTGTAATGAACGCAGGCTTACAGGCCACTTATCATCAAATTACGATTGACTGGGACAAATTTATATTTGCCGACCAACTTGTTGGCGGCACAGCAAGTGATGAACCAAGGCCCGCCAGTCTTAGCAAAACTTTCCCCGACTTTTCAGCAGGGCTTATCTTCGGATATCGCGAAAGTGTTTACCTGGGTTTGGCGGCACATCACCTTACGCAGCCCGACAATGGCTTTTACCCAAATTCAGGAAGCCGGCAGGAAATGAAGATAACAGCACATGCAGGGGCAATATTCAACCTGGTCCCCTATGCATCTTTTGAAGAACAAAAATATTTACCCTCTTTATCGCCTAACATCCTTTATATGCAGCAAGGCGAATTCCGCCAAATGAACGTGGGCACTTACCTCAACCTTTATCCTTTTGTAGGCGGATTATGGTTCAGGTATAATTTCGACAACCCCGATGCTGCTATTGCTTTATTGGGATTTGAACACAGGCAGTTCAAAATTGGTTATACATATGATTATACCGTATCGCGGCTTTCGAACGCCACTGGCGGTGCACACGAAATCTCTGTAGCCTGGCAATTTGCCTGCCGTGAAAGAACAGAAAAGATCAAAGCAATAAAATGTCCCACTTTTTAGTTATTATCAGTAAATAAAATTTCAAACAACAATGATCCTGAAGAACAGAAGCATCAGTTTCTTATTAATGTTTGCACTTTTTGTGCTCGTTTCCTCCTGCTCAAAAGAGCGTTCACGAACAACCGGCTGGGAATATAACGACCCTCAAACAGGAGGTTTTGAGGTAATGCCTTACCGTGACCAGATCACCGGTCCCGGCCTCGTCTTAATTGAAGGAGGATCCTTTGTAATGGGCAGAACCCTTGACCATCCCATGCATGATTGGGACAATACTCCAAGGCGGGTAACGGTTCCAAGTTTTTACATGGACGAAACAGAGGTTTCAAACGTTGATTACCTTGAGTATTTATATTGGTTGAACCGGGTTTTTGGAACCGATTATCCCGAGGTTTACCGCAAAGCCCTGCCCGATACACTTGTTTGGCGCGAAAAGCTTGCCTACAATGAACCACTTGTGGAAACTTATTTAAGACACCCGGCTTACAGAAATTACCCTGTTGTAGGAGTCTCCTGGGTTCAGGCCAATGATTATTGCTCATGGCGTACTGACAGGGTAAACGAAATGATGCTCGTAAAACAAGGCATCCTTGAGTTAGATCCGGATCAGACGCCAAAAGAAAACTTTAATACTGAAGCCTACCTGGCCGGACAATACCAGGGACTGGTCAACAAACCTTTGCCGGATTTAAATCCAGCCGGCACTGGCGAGCGTATTGCCCGCCTCGAAGATGGAATTTTACTACCGCGTTACCGCCTTCCAACCGAAGCCGAATGGGAATATGCAGCACTCGGCCTGATTGGCGAAACCAAATATGAGCGCATTGTTGAGAGACGGATGTATCCCTGGCAGGGAGAAAACCTTCGTTCCGACGAACGTAAAAGCTACGGTGAATTCATGGCCAATTTCCGTCGCGGACGTGGAGACTATATGGGAGTAGCAGGATCACTGAATGATGCTGCCGATATTCCCGCCGATGTTCGGGCTTTCTGGCCCAATGACTTTGGCTTGTACAATATGGCCGGCAACGTGGCCGAATGGGTGCTGGATGTTTACCGCCCCATGTCGTTCTCAGATGTTGCAGATTACCGCCCCTTCCGTGGCAATGTTTTTCAAACCCGTGTTACCGATGATGAAGGATTCCTGGTTGAAAAAGACAGCCTGGGGAGAATACAATACCGTGATGTTACACTCGAAGAAGCATCGGGACGTTATAACTACCGCCAGGCCGACAATATCAACTACCGTGATGGCGATCACCAGTCAAACATTGATTCTGACTGGACCATCACGCCAGAGGAAAACACCACCAATAAGATGTATGAGTACGCAAAAACATCTTTGATCAGCGATAAATCAAGAGTTTACAAAGGAGGCTCATGGCGCGATCCGGCCTATTTCCTTTCTCCGGGAGCACGCCGTTTTCTTGAACAGGATAAATCCACAAATAACATTGGTTTCCGCTGCGCAATGACGCGTGTTGGTAGCCCGGAAATGGCAGGAAAAAGATAAATATATTTTCAATCTTTTCTGCCCGCAAAGTACCCCAGCGCTCACAACCATCTTGTATGGTGAAGGCAGCGGTTACTTTCCGGGCAGATTTTTTTAATGCACAGGCCTATGGATCAAGCTCAACTTTACAAGCTTTTTACTGAGCATCCTCATATCAGTCTTGATTCAAGGATTATTCCTGAAAACTGCCTGTTCTTCGCCCTGAAGGGAGAAACCCATGATGCCAACTTTTTTGCCAGCGATGCGCTTGAGAATGGAGCAGCCTATGCCATTGTTGATAATCCCAACGTAGTCGCATCCGACAAACATATTTTTGTTGACGATGTGCTCAGCACATTACAGCAGCTGGCAACATATCACCGAAACCAGTTCAACATTCCTGTGATTGCCATTACAGGCTCGAACGGAAAAACTACAACCAAAGAACTTGTTGCCGCGGTTCTCAGTAATAAATATCCATGTTTATTCACACAGGGAAACCTGAATAATCATATTGGCGTACCACTCACGCTGCTACAGTTGAATGCGACTCACCGTATTGCCGTTATTGAGATTGGCGCGAACCATGTAGGGGAGATCAAAAAACTTTGCGAACTCGTATTGCCAACCTATGGTTTAATCACAAATATTGGCCGGGCCCATCTTGAAGGCTTCGGTAGTTTTGAAAATGTAATTACAGCCAAATCCGAATTGTATGCAGCTATCAGGCAAAACACGGGTAAGGTTTTCGTAAATATTTGTGATGATTTACTTATTAAGCATGCAGGAGATATTTCCCGAGTCACTTATGGTATAGATCCAACGGCAGATTACAGGGGAGAGATCACAAGCAGGCACCCATTCATTTCACTCGATTGTTCGGAAAACTGCACTAAATACAAAGTTCATAGTCAACTTGCTGGATCGTACAATGCAAATAATATATTGGCAGCCATTTGCATAGGAAGATATTTCGGGGTTGCCGTCAACGATATAATCGATGTTATTGAATCATATATTCCGCGAAACAACCGCTCGCAAATTATTACTACTGCGAAAAATCAGGTAATACTTGATGCTTACAATGCCAATCCTTCGAGTATGGATGTTGCCCTTGAAAGTTTCAGCGCTTCCCCCGGGCAGCCCAAGATGTGTATTTTAGGTGATATGTTCGAACTTGGTGAATTTGCGGATGCGGAGCACAAAGCTATTATCGGCAAGGTTCTGAAAGCAGGATTTGAGAAAGTTCTTTTTGTCGGCACTAGTTTCAGTCTTCATAAAATCGCCGATCCTGTTTGCACTTTTATTGATGATACGATAGAGGCAAAACATTGGCTTGCACAGCAGCAAGTCAAAGGGTTCAGCATTCTGGTAAAAGGTTCGCGCAAAATGCGGCTCGAAACTTTACTCGACGAACTTTAACTCATCTGATGGATTTCAACGAAAACACTATTTACAGGGTCACAGGCATTATGTCGGGCACTTCACTGGATGGCATGGACATGGCAGCCTGTATTTTTCGTGTTCGTGACGGGAAATGGGAATATACAATTGAGCATACTGTTACCTGGCCATATACGCCTGAATGGAAAAGCAGGCTGCAATCATTATTCAATGCAAGCGCTGCTGAACTTGCAAAAATACATTTCGACTATGGCAGGCTGAGCGGTGAACTGGCCAAAAGCTTTCATACTAGAACTAATTTCGATCCTATACTCATTGCTTCTCATGGTCACACTGTTTTTCACGATCCCCAAACAGGGTTCAGCATGCAGATTGGCAATGGTGCTGCGATTGCTGCCGCCGGCGGAAAACCGGTTGTTTGTGATTTCAGGGCAATGGATGTATGCCTTGGAGGACAGGGCGCGCCATTGGTTCCAATGGGTGATGAAATTCTCTTTTCGCAATATGATGCCTGCCTGAACCTTGGCGGGTTCTCAAATATTTCGTTGAAACGTGATGGTAAACGGATCGCATTCGACATTTGCCCGGTAAACACGGTATTGAACCAATTGGCCGGTAAACTGGGTCATGAATTTGATTTTAATGGCAACCTGGCGAGAGATGGCCAAATCATAGAACCATTGCTTGAAAAGCTAAACAGCTTGCTTTATTATGAACTTCCAGCACCAAAATCGCTGGGAACCGAAATGTTGATCAGGCAAATGTTTCCTATCCTGGAGGATTCTAATTATCCGGTAAATGATTTATTGCGAACCTTTGTGGAGCATATTTCAGTACAAATAGGCAGGATCGTTAGACAATACAAGATCAAAGAAATATTGCTTACCGGTGGGGGAGCGCACAATCTTTTTCTGATCAGCAATATAGAAAAAGCCTGTGGCTGTAAGCTGGTCATTCCTGATAATGAGACGATAGAATACAAAGAAGCCCTCATATTCGCCTTATTGGGATTGCTGCGGTGGTCCGGTAAAACCAACATCCTTTCATCAGCCACCGGCGCCATTGCCGATTCCTGTGGAGGGGCAGTTTACCTGCCTGCAAAATAAGCCCGCACATCTTACGTTTTCTGATCATGATTCAGTTCACCTGCTAAACCATGATAAAAAAATCTGTTTTTTCATTCCTGATCCTGCTGGCCGTTTCAGGTCATCAGCTACAAGCACAGCAAACCAAATCTCTTCCATCGTATGCTGAACAATTCAGGCAGGCGGAGGCATTATTTGAATTGGGGAAATATGCTGCCGCCAGGCCACTTTTTGAGAGTATTGCCGATCCTTCCTCTGAAGCCGATCCGCTTCTGAAAGTCCAGGCAGCATATTATACTGCCCTCAGCGCTGTAGAACTTGAACACAACGATGCTGAATTTCTACTTGAAGATTTTTTAGCCAGGAACCCTGAGAGCTCTGTGCGTAATTTAGCATATTTCAAGCTGGGAGCGCTTCAGTTTAAGAAAAAGAACTACCGGGGAGCCTTACGGTCTTTTGAGGAAGTCAATGCCAGGGCGCTGAGCAATAAGGAGCTGGCAGAACTCTATTTCAAAATGGGATTCGGCTATATGCGCGCCGGAGATAATGCCAAGGCGAAACAAAATTTCAACCAGGTACGCGAAACCCAAACCGATTACACCATACAGGCTACTTATTATTATGCACACCTTTCTTACCTCGACGGGGAATATGAAAAAGCGTTGCTTGATTTCGATAAAATTAAAAATGAACGGGCATACCGCTCAATAGTTCCGCATTACATTGTTCATATTTATTATATGCAGGGTCAATATGATGAGGTGATCCAACATGGAATGCCCATGTTCACTTCAGAACGCAGCCGCCAGAACCTGGAAATGGCCCGAATGATAGGTGATTCTTATTACCGGATCGGAAATTATGATGAAGCATTGCGCGTGTTGCAATTTTATCACGACAACAATCGCCGCCAGCCCACCCGCGAAGAGTCGTATCAACTGGCATTCCTGAATTATCTGAAAGAAAATTATGCCGAAGCCATCCGTTATTTTCAGCCGGTTACCAGTCTCGATGATTCGTTAAGCCAATATGCGTATTACCATCTCGCCGATGCTTACCTGAAAACCGGCCAAAAGCAATATGCCGGCGACGCTTTCAATTCGGCATACAGGATGCCGTTCAACCCGGCAATCAGGGAAGATGCACTGTTTAACTACGCAAAACTGTCGCTTGAAACAAGCGCAAATCCTTACAATGAATCCATCAAAGCGCTTAACCAGTACCTCAGCGATTATCCCAACGGAATCCGCCGTCAGGAAGCGCTTTCGTACCTTGTGCATTTGTATCTGACCACGAATAATTACCGGGAGGCATTGGCTTCAATAGAGAATATAAAGGAAAAGGACAACCGGCTCAAGGAAGCTTACCAGAAAATTACGTATTACCGGGGCATTGAACTTTTTAACGACCGTGATCATTTCAATGCGATTGCCATGTTCAAGAAATCGCAGGAAAACCCTGTTGATGCTGCTTTAAACGCCAATTCTCTTTTCTGGACCGGCGAAGCGTATTTCAGGTTGACGCAAAACGACCTGGCTATCAATTATTTTAATCGCTTCATAAATGCCAGCGGAGCGCGAAACCTTCCCATGTTTCATTTTGCGCATTACAACCTCGGCTATATTTACTTCCAGCAGAAAAATTATAACCTGGCCCTTCAGTCCTTCAACCGTTTCCTGGCGAATGAAGCCAGGGAAAACAAACGAATGGTCAGCGATGCATATTTACGAATTGGTGATGCAAATTTTATTTCCAAAAGTTATCAGAACGCCATTCAACAATATGATAAAGCAATACGAACCGGTGGGGGCGAGTCAGATTATGCAACATTCCAGAAGGCACGTGCCCAGGGCGCTTTGGGCGATCAGCAAGGTAAGATCGCCACTTTGAGGGCATTTCAGCGCGAGTACAGCACATCGCCATACGCCGCCGAAGCCTTTTATGAAATGGGCAACACCGCCCTGATCCTGAACCAAAACAGCGAAGCGCTGCAGTTTTTCAGCGCCCTGATAAAAAATTATCCGGGCAGTAACCTTGTGCGAACGTCGCTGATGAAAACCGGTTTGGTGTATTACAATACCAACGACAATTCGCGTGCACTCGAAACATTTAAAAAAGTTGTGCAGGATTATCCCGGATCTCCCGAAGCGCACGAAGCACTGTCGAACATCAGGAATATTTATGTTGATTTGAACAATGTGGATGAGTTTATCACTTATTCAAGCAAGCTTTCCTTTGCCCAGGTTACTGACCGCGAGCAGGATTCGCTGATCTACATTGCTGCTATGAACAGGTATATGGCGGGTGATTGTAACAGTGCAAAACCTGGTTTCGCAAATTACCTTACACGCTATCCGCAGGGATTTTATTCGCTTCACGCCAATTTTTATAAAGCAGAATGTGAAATGAGGGAAAACAATACTGCGGAAGCATTGGGAAGTTACGAGAAAGTAATTGAAAGGCCGCGTTCTGAATTTACAGAGCGATCGTTGCAGCGTGCAGCCAGGATCAACCATGATCTAAAAAACTATGAAAAAGCGCGCGGGCAGTATGTTGAACTCGAAGAAATCGCCGGCAATCCCACTATACGCATTGAAGCCATCACAGGCCAGTTGCACACCAGCAAACAACTCGATGATTACAGCGCAACCTTGGTGGCGGCCGAGAAACTTTTAGCTGATGAGAGGGTTCCCGAATCTTCGCTTGCCGAAATTCACCTTCTTGCCGGCAAAGCTGCCAGGGTGCTGCAACAGGATGAAAAAGCACTTGAATCGTTCAGGCAGGCCATCCGCTTATCTCCAAGAGGAGCTTATGGCGCCGAAGCCACCTACCACCTTGCTTCGGTTCAGTTTAAGCAAAACAAAACCACCGAAGCTGAGAACACAATTTTTGAGCTTTCAGCCAATTATGCCTCCTACGATTATTGGGTTGCCAGCGGGTTCATTATGCTTGCCGATATTTACCGTGATACAGGGAATATTTTCCAGGCACGCCAGACCTTGTTAAGCATCATTGAGAATTACCAGGGCGAAGACCTGAAGGAAGTTGCAAGGCAAAAACTCAATGCTTTACCTGAACTGGGAAGCAATTAATGTTTGATTCACTGAAAATGAATATCGCAATGAAATTACAGCATAAAATATTGAGCCTGTCAGTGGCGCTTGTGGCAGTCATATCCTGTTTTCTTTCTCCGGAAATTCAGGCTCAGACACCACACAAAGAGGAAATCACCGTTATTGCACCTTACGAACCCACACTTCCTGATGTGGTGAAGATCAATCTTCAGCCCAGGATAGAAACAGAGGAAATCAGCATGCCCCCGGTAGTTATAAGCATTACCCCTCAAAAAATTAATGTGACCCACAGCACCGAAGCTATTCAGGAAGCCTCTCCCGCTAATGAACGATTAAGTACAATTTATCGCAATCATATTCGTGCCGGCATTGGCAATTATTTGACACCCTATATTGAGTTCAACGCTGGAAGCCTTCGCAACTCAAAATATCTTTTGAGTACCCAGGTCAGGCACCTTTCAACGCACGGAAAGATAAAGGATTACGGGCACAGCGCCTTCAGCGATAATCTTGTCAGGGTTTCTGCCAAACGCTTTTTTGACGAACTTACGCTGGAAACTGAAGCAAGATACGACCACAATGTGCTGCATCATTATGGGTTTCTCGCAGCCGAATTTCCTGACACTGTTTTTAATACATCCAAAGAACACCTTCGTCAGCGCTTTAACCAGGCCGGGCTTTACATAAAAGCCAATAGCAACAATAAGAACCAGGAAGGACTTCATTACGCTGCCCAACTCGGTTATGGGTTCATCAACGATCTTTTTGAAACCACTGAGCATCGCTTTGAATTTGGTTCGGATGTGAAATCGTCATTTAGTCTCATGCGAACCGATGATAAGCAAAACCTGGGCTTAAAACTGGACATTGGCAGTTTTAAAACAACAGATAGCCTGAAAGTATGGAATAATACCCTGGTTCAGGTGCAGCCATATTACCGGTTCAAATACCAGGAATATGAAATAAAGGTCGGGTTGGGCCTGGCGTTCGATACCGATACTTCCACTCATTTCCGGCTTTTCCCGATTGCTGAAGGACGACTTCAACTGGTTGAGGACAGGCTCGCAGTTTTTGTTGGCATTGACGGAAAAGTACAGAAGAACTCGTTTTCCAGTCTTGTTGAAGAGAATCCATTTTTGCATTCCGCGCTGGAATACCGCAATACCGATCATAAATTACGCTTTTATGGCGGCTTGCAGGGAAGCGCTGGCAAACGCATTGATATTACCGCGAGTATTGCCAACAGCACCATCGGAGATATCCCTCTTTTCGTAAACGATACGCTACCGCCTCATAACAGGTTCAATATAATTTATGATAATATGAACCTTGTACATGGGAGCATTTCAGGCACGTATGCTATCTCCCAGCAGTTAAGGATCAATACTGGCTTCGATATTTTTCATTATTCGCCCGACAGGGAAGAGAAAGCCTGGCATAAACCTTCATTTACAAGCTTTTTTGAAGGCTGGTATAACTATTCTGATAAACTTGCTTTCAGGGCAGGATTGCATGCAAATGGCAAATCATGGGCTAAGGTCAGAAACGAGACCACCAACCTTTTCGAGGCTTTGGAAATCAAGCCCTGGCTTGATCTGAGCCTGGGAGCCACTTACCGTTACAGCGATCAACTGCATTTTTTCCTTGATGCCCGAAACCTCACTGCCGGAAGGCATTTTTACTGGTACAACTATCCCAGTCAGCGAATGGTTGTGATGGCAGGAGCGGGATTTTCGTTTTAAGAACTTAATCCACTTCGAGAAGTCGTTATGCCTCAAAAGAGGATGTCACAAAACTCTCGGTTTTATCGTTTTTTGTCATTCTGATCTGCCGCGACGGAGAAGAATCTGTTTTACAACTATATAGAGATCCTTCACTTCGTTCAGGATGACAAGATTCAATTTTATCACTATCTACAAAGTCATTAGCATACGTAGAAACCCCAGTCCTGACAAGCCTTTTGAGCCTGTCATGACTATTTGTTTTTATCCACCGGTGCTTGTTGATAACTTACAGTTTATAAACCCTTGAAAATACCAGTTAATTCAGCTATTTTCATTACATTTGTACACTTATCAAAAAAATATTATATTACTGATTATGAGCGATATAGCAAAAGGAAAAAACAACGGCAATCAAGATTACACCGCCAGCCAGATACAGGTGCTCGAAGGCCTGGAGGCAGTGCGTAAGCGCCCGTCAATGTACATTGGCGACACCAGCAGCAGGGGCTTGCACCATTTGGTGTATGAAGTTGTTGACAATTCCATTGATGAAGCCCTCGTAGGCTATTGCTCCAAGATTGAGGTTTTTATTCACAAGGACAATTCCATTACCGTAATTGACGACGGACGCGGAATCCCGGTGGATCTTCACGAAAAAGAAAACCGCTCAGCGCTTGAAGTGGTTATGACCGTGTTGCATGCCGGCGGAAAGTTTAACAAGGAATCATACAAAGTCTCCGGTGGTTTGCACGGTGTTGGCGTGAGTTGTGTGAACGCCCTTTCAACCATGCTCAGGGCGGAAGTTCACCGCGATGGGAAAGTCTACGAACAGGAATATGAATGCGGGAAACCAAAATATGCGGTAAGGGAAATAGGGGTGAGCGATAAAACCGGAACAATCATTACTTTCATACCCGACAATAGCATCTTCACCGTTACTGAATATGATTATGATACACTCAGTTCACGCCTGCGGGAACTAGCTTTTTTGAACAAGGGAATAACATTGAGCATTACCGATGAACGAAACCATAATGGCAATGGTGAATCCGGTAATATAAGCCAGGTTTTCTACTCCGATGAAGGTTTGAAAGACTTCATCATTTATCTGGATGCGAACCGCGAAAAACTTATCCCTGAACCAATTGCGATCGAAGGTGAGAAAAACGGCATTCCTGTTGAAATTGCCATGCAATACAACACATCTTTTGCTGAAAATATCCATTCCTACGTAAACAATATCAACACGCATGAGGGTGGAACCCACCTTGCAGGTTTTCGGCGTGGTTTGACCCGAACGCTAAAAAATTACGCGGAAAAATCAGGGATGCTTTCAAAACTCAAGTTTGATATCAGCGGCGATGATTTCCGGGAAGGGCTTACAACCATTATATCAGTGAAAGTTCAGGAACCGCAGTTCGAGGGTCAGACGAAAACCAAACTGGGAAACAATGAAGTAATGGGTGCAGTGGATCAGATGGTAAGCGAACGTCTTGCCTATTATCTCGAAGAAAATCCAAAGGAAGCCCGCACCATTGTAAATAAAGTGATCCTGGCTGCCACTGCCCGCCATGCCGCCCGTAAAGCCAGGGAATTGGTTCAGCGGAAAAACGTATTCAACAGCAGTAGTTTGCCTGGTAAACTTGCCGATTGTTCAGAACGTGATCCTGCCTTATGCGAAATCTACCTTGTTGAGGGCGACTCGGCAGGTGGAACTGCCAAGCAAGGCCGCGACCGGAAGTTCCAGGCCATTCTGCCGCTCAGGGGCAAAATCCTGAACGTGGAAAAAGCCATGCAACACAAAATATTCGATAGCGAAGAAATCAAGAACATTTATACCGCGCTGGGAGTTTCAATCGGAACTGAGGAGGATACAAAAGCCCTCAACCTCGAAAAGTTGCGTTATCATAAAGTGATTATCATGACCGATGCCGACGTGGATGGGAGCCACATTGCCACCCTGATCCTCACCTTCTTTTTCCGTTATATGCGGGAGTTGATCGAACAGGGCTATGTGTATATCGCCACACCACCGTTTTACCTGATCCGCAAAGGCAAGGAAGAACAATATTGCTGGACGGAAGAAGAAAGGCAGGAAACCGTGAAACGATTCGCGAACAACGGTGATGAAAAAGGCATCCATATACAGCGTTACAAGGGCCTTGGTGAAATGAATGCGGAACAATTATGGCTTACTACCATGAACCCTGAATTCCGAACCCTGCGCCAGGTAACCATTGATAACGCCACGGAAGCTGACCGCATTTTCTCCATGCTCATGGGCGATGAAGTTCCGCCACGCAGGGATTTTATTGAACGCAATGCCAAATACGCCAACATTGACGCGTAAATTCGTTAACTAAAAATACTGCTATGCAGAACAACAAGAAACAAGCTCTTGCCGTAAACCTAAATCTTAACGTCAGGGGCCTGTCTCCCTCTTCAACGCTGGCCATTAACGAAAGAAGCAATCAACTGATCAAACAAGGCCGGACCATTTATAAACTCGGCCTCGGCCAAAGTCCGTTTCCGGTACCCGAAAGGGTAGTTGAATCGCTCAGGCAACATGCACACGAAAAAGATTACCTGCCCGTACGGGGTTTGCCGGCCTTACGCGAAGCTATTTCCGGATTCCTTAACCGTACCCAGGGGATTGAACGCAGCGCTGATGATGTGATCGTTGGACCGGGATCAAAAGAACTTATCTTTATTCTGCAACTTGTTTATTATGGCGATCTTATCATTCCGACCCCAAGCTGGGTTTCATATTCGCCACAGGCCAGGATCATAGGAAGGCATGTGCATTGGGTTCCCACCACAAGCGAGAACAACTGGAGATTAAGCCCAGAGAAATTAGACCTGATTTGCCGTACCGATCCCGACCGTCCGCGCGTTGTGATCATCAATTATCCGAGCAACCCGGTTGGATCAAGCTATCCGATCGAGCGCCTGAAGCTGCTTGCCCAGGTAGCACGCAAGTATCATGTAATTCTAATTTCTGACGAGATTTATGGAATGATCCATCACCACGGGCAGCATGTGTCCATTGCCCGGTATTATCCTGAAGGAACCATTGTAAGTACAGGTTTAAGTAAATGGTGTGGCGCAGGTGGCTGGCGACTGGGAACTTTTGTGTTCCCACCCAATCTGCGCTGGTTGCTTGATGCTATGGCTATTGTGGCAAGCGAAACCTATACGGCTACAAGCGCTCCAATCCAGCATGCGGCTGTAACTGCTTTCAACGGGGGAGCCGATATTGATGAATACCTGCACCAATCGAGGCGGGTGCTACGGGCCATTGCAAAATTGCTTGTTCAGAAACTGCATGAAGCAAATGTTTCGGTTCCAATGCCCGATGGGGCTTTCTACCTCTTTGCCGATTTCGGTTTTTACAGTGAGAAGCTTAAGGAACGGGGCATCCTGACAAGTGTGGAACTTTGTGAAGCGTTGTTGGAAGAAACCGGTGTGGCCATACTCCCGGGCGCTGATTTTGGCCGACAGCCCGAAGAACTCACCGCCCGTATTGCCTATGTGGACTTTGATGGGAAAGCTTCTCTTGAGGCTGCCTCAAAGATTGAAAATGGAAAACCGCTGAACGGGCAGTTTGTGAATGAAATAAGCCCGAGGCTGGTAGAAGCATTTGATAAAATCTGCAATTGGTTAACCGCTTTGTAGGCCGGACCGGTAGGATAGCGCCATTTTATTTTTCTGGAATATTGGGTATTGAGGGGCTCACTTAAAAGTTTGGTTCCCGTTGCTGCTTCTGCACCTGAACGCATAAGAAAAGAGGTGATGCATATAAAGATTTACTGAATTCTTAAGATCACCACGACCAGTTTTCAGGTTTGTGCTTCTGATGTTTCAGCTTCTGAGTTATTTTACCTGAAAGTGTATTTACGGAATGATAAACTTTTGCGAAATAACCTGGTTGCCTTTCAACATTCTTACTACGTAAAGGCCTGATGAAAGATGGGCAGGGAGTTCATACGAAATAGTATGCCCGCCTCTTTTTAATTCGCCCTCATGAACCGTCGCGACTTTTTTGCCCTGGAGGCTATATAATTCAAGAACAACCTGATAGTTTTCAAGTAATGTGAACCCAATGTTTACATGGCTTTCAGCCGGGTTCGGTGAAATAGTGAGATTGCCGGAACCGGTTCCGGCGGGGTTAAGCTCATCTATACCTACAACATTTACAGAAGTGTAAAGCCTGTATTCAGAGGGCTGAAGCTGTAAGCTCATGTTCACATCGGTAACGTTGAGCGAGTCGCCACTGAAATATTCATACCACCAGCCTGTATGCTGGAATTGTGGAGTAGCATTACCTGCCTGAACATCGAAGTTCCCGATTACCAATGCATTCATTGATGCATGATTCAATTTAACAAATTTAATGGCTCCGCTCAGCGAAGTGCTGAAATCAGTGCTACGGAAAACATCATAGTGCTTCTTTAATCTGATCAGTTGCGCATATGTTGTGAAGACTCCGTCTCTGTAGCCTTCTTCGGTGTAATCCCAGCGTATAGGTTTGGCGCTTGTGCGGCAATTATCATTAATAGTGCCGTCGGGGCAATGGTTAATTGAATAGTCATAACCCAGTTCTCCAAATTGCCAGATCATTTTTGGGCCTGGGATTGAAAAGAATAAAGCTGCCGCAGTTTTCTGCCGTTGCAAAGCGATGGTTGTATCTTTCACATCATGCATTGGATTGGCCGAGTTGCCATAGGTAATGTTTTTATACATCAACCGCTCTTCATCATGGCTTTCCATATAACCTATCAGATGTGGGACTCCCCATCCGCGGGTTTTGTATGAAATACCTGAGAAGTTGGAATTTGTTAACCAGCCCATTGTTGACTCGTTGTATGTGTAGTTCATATTTCCCCAGATGAGCATGCCGTATTCTGCCAGCGCTTTTTCCTCGGTATTGTCGGCGAAATGCTCAAGAATCACATAGGCATTGGGGTTAACATTCCATATTTGATCGGCCATGCGTTTGAGAATGCCAACACGGGCAGCATCATAATTTGATCCCTGGTTGCCCGTTTGCTGGTTTGTAAAGCCCTTGGTAAAATCAAAACGGAATCCATCTACCTTAAATTCTGTGAGCCAATATTCATTAACACGATCAACAAATTCCTGGGTGTGAAGGCTCAAATGATCGAAATCATAACCCCAGCACCAGGGTTCGTGAGGGCAAACCTGGTTGTACCAGGGATTTGCAGCGGAAGGTTGCCCCCATTGCCCCGCTGATGGGTCAAAATACATCTGAACCAATGGCGACAGTCCAAACGAATGGTTCAGAACCATATCTATCAGAACTGCTATTCCACGTTTGTGGCATTCATCAATAAATGCTTTATAATCCTGCTTCCGGCCATACGCCTTGTCGGTGGCAAAATAAAAGGCAGGGTTGTAACCCCATGAATCATTGCCTTCAAATTCATTGATGGGCATAAGTTCGATGGCGTTCACACCGAGACGTTCGAGGTAATCGAGGGTATCAGTAAGTGTTTTGATATCGCGGGTGGCAATGAAATCGCGGATGAGGAGCTCATATATAACCAGGTCTTCAGCGGCGGGCGCTACAAAATCAGTCGCTTCCCATGTAAAAGGTGTTTGCGCAGTTTGTAAAACTGATGCGACGCCGGATGTTTTGTTATCGGGATATTCGATCAGGTTTGGATAATTGGCATCGGGAATCCAATGATCATTCCATGGGTCCACAATTTTGTGGCTGTAAGGATCGGCAAGACGAAGATCACTGTCAATGTAATACTGGAATATGTATTCTTTTCCTGCTTCAAGGTTGTTGATTGTGAGCCAATAGTGAGTTCCATTGGGAGTACGGTTCATGTAATAATCCTCGTGTGCCATCCAGTCGTTGAAATCACCTATCACGAAAACATACTGCTTGAGGGCAGGAGGATCGTGAAGAACGAGGGTCACAGAATTGCTGTTAATATAATTGATACCGTTGATCACTCCTGTGGGGAGTTCAGCTACCGGTACGGCGCCACGAACAAAAAAGGAAACCGAATCTGTGGCCGACTGGCCATCATGTTTTGCAAGAATTCTGATCCACTGAGTTCCCGGAGTATCAGCAAGCAATGCATAATTGATAGAATTTCCTTCCACTGCGGAAAGCAGGTTGGCGTTCAGGAAAAGAAACATGCTGTCGGCTTCATTTGCCGAGGCCTGGACATTGAGTGTTTCATCAAGCTCAACAATGGCACCGCTTTGCGGGGAAACAATACTGATATTGAGTCCGGCAGTATAAACATCAACAAAAAGATCTTCGGTTTGCGGCGAACCAGTCGAAGCCCTGAACACAAAAGCCATTTTCTGTATCACTGCCTGTGCAGATGCTTCATAGAACTGGCGTATTGAAGGAGTGATTTCAAGGGTGTAAATATTTGGTGCAATGCGGGTCATTTGAGGTTGGGTGCTGTTGACACCCCAGGTGCCGATTACATGTTGCCACGCAGACTGGCCTTCCAGGATAAGCCCGGTGTGGGTGTAAACATCGCCGGTGTAACCTGCAAGTCCGCCACCGCCCTGGGTGGCATCAAAGGTAATTGTAACAGGTGCGTCAGCAGTGGGAAAAGGCGGATCGGTTGTAATAACCTGTGCAAAGCCCCGGGTGGTTAAAACCAGGACGAATAACAATGCTATAAGCGGGAGTTTTAGATGCTGCATGGATAATTTTTTAAATAAATTAAACTGACGACGAAGATACTTGTTTTTCAGATTACGATGGCAGGCAGTACTGTGATTTCTGAAATTGTAAGATATGATGATACGGGATTTATGCCTTATTTGCTGCGTGCGTGCCTGAAAACGATGTTGTAAAATGCCCTCCAGAAGTATGTAAAATCTGTCTTGAAAGGGCTTCTAAAATAGTCTTCGAGGTATTGATCTTCGTTGGCCATTACTTCTTCAAGGGTTTTTGGGGTTGGATGTTGGGCGTAATAGGGAGGTACAAGCCCGGGTTTAGTCCTGTTCCTCTTTTCCTGAAGTTCCGGGGTGTAAAGTGAGAAATATTGTTTGCTAAGGGGTCTTACACCAACAAGTTTCAAGTCACCATTGAACAGATTGATCAGCATGGGCAATTCATCGAGCCAGAGCGAACGCAGGAAACTTCCCCAACGGGTTACACGGAAATCATTGTTGAACTTGCCGCCTTCCTGCAGATTGCTTTGCTTGTACACATATTCCTGCAAATATTCGCTGTAGGCGTGCATGGTTCGCATTTTATACACATTGATTATCTTTCCTCCTTTTCCGGTTCGCTTTAAGCGGATCAAAGGCCCATAGGTGGGCTGATAATCAAAAACCGGCGCGGCCACTCTCTTTACCCTAAACCACATCAGGTTTTCAAAGATTTCATATTTTTCAAGTTCGAATCCGCAGGAATAAAGACGTCCAAAAATTTCAGCCTGCGACAATACCCTGTTCCTGCCGGTAGTGAACATAAAGTAGAGTTTCTTTGAAACAGGGAATTTGGGAACGACCCTGTTCACCAGGAAATCCATAGCATACGCCATCCAGTTGAGCAAAGGTGGATAGGATTTCATAATCCGGGCTTTACGGAGACAAAGCGTTTCAACAGCTCCAATATACACACCGCCGTATTTCAGCTTCACATTAATGGCCTCAAGCAACTTGTTAATATATTGCACATCGTTGATGCGCTTGAGGTTCACAATGGTTTCAAAATAATTGTTGGGCAGGTTCATAATATTGAACCTGGTGGTGGTGGCTATGATTTGGGTAAGCGGTGAGTCAATATCAATGCGCTCTTCAAGAAACATCAGCACTTCACGCCCTGATTCTTCAAGAATGGTTTCACGGTATTTGCGTTCACGTACATCAATACTCGGTCTTATCTCACTCACCTGCTCATTCATCAGCGATTGCCGAATAGCGCGCTCATGTTCCAGGTCTTGTCTCTCGGGGATCAACACCGCCATACGCACTGCCTGAAACAGCGATACCCATAAAAATTCCATTACAAAAATTCCCAGCATTGTTCCCAGGATGATAAAGCGCGAAAAGTAAGTGAGCTGTAAAAGGTACATGGCCAGCACAGTGATGCCCGCCGTGTAGAACAATGCTTTCGCGTAAAGGTTAAGCATGGCTACATAACCCATGCTCTGGATATGCTCATATTTATTGAGCCAGAAGGAGATGATCAGAAAAATGGTGAGGAAAACGATAAAGGGCGTTTGGTACTTATCAATCACAGTATCAATGGGACCCTGATAGAACTTGCCTACAATGATAAATGCCAGGGCAACAATTACCATATCAGCGATCAGGTGAAGAAGAAAACGCTTCATTAGCAGGATTAGTAAGCAGTGGTTGATTGCAGGATTAGCAAAGGTATATAAATTCTTTTTGCATTAAATATTGATTCCATTCTGAAAAGTTGTTTTGCCCCTAAACCTAATTTCTTAAACATTCCTGAGTATTCTCATCATGTTGTACCCTATTTCGGCGATTGTGTAAAACACGGAATTATTAACACGGCTCCAACGTCCATGGTTCACCCACTCGCCACCAAATCGTGATTTAAATTCCCTCACTCCATAAGGCCGCGAAGGTATGCCCAGCCCCATAAAATCAAAGGACTTGCATCCCAGTTGGTTGCCCGCCTCTATGGCTGCCCAGGTGGCCATAACACTGGGAAAAATTTTATGGCTGCGGTATTCCTCATCCAATCCGCAAACATACCATTCATACATGGATGCTCCTGGTGTATAAGGGCAAACAATCCCGCTCACTATTTTCCCTTTAAAAGCACAGAGAATGATCTTTCCATGAAAGCTTCCATTAGTGCTTAGCGAATAAAAGCGCTCAAAAAATTCACTTGAGGGCAAAGGTTTTCTGACCTTGTATCGGTATAATTCAAGCAATTGATTGTAAAATTCAAGCATTTGTTCATGGCTGGGATTGCTAATCACTTCGATTCCGTGCTTGCGGCTGCTGTTTATCTGTCTTTTGCGCGATGCGCTCAGCGTTGCCCAGGCTTCTTCAAGATTATGAATGGGTTTGATAAGGTTCAGACGATCACGCCAGTGGAAGCCTGCGTTCCTGAAAGCCGGGTCATTTACCGATTGAGCTGTATCATTACGAAATTGGGTGAACAGAGAACCCTGGCTCACATGATTAAGCTCTTCAAGTAGAACACCAAGCATCAAAGCAGGATCTGATCCTGATCCTATAACCGGATGTCCGTAAATAACCGTACGCTCCGAAGCCCATGCTTTCAGCCCGCTACCTTCACGGATATTTGTGCCGCAGAGTGTAGCCAGAATCCTGCGATCCTGCTTTATGATAAGCATAAAAGGCCGGAAACCATGAGTTCCGTTCAGTAGTTCAAGAAAGTGGAGGCTTTGGAAGAAGGAGGGAGGGTGGTGATAAAAAAAATCCCGGAGCTCCGGGCTGGCATTGGTAGGGTTCCTTAGAATTTCGGACTGGAACATAAAGGGGATTTTGCTGCGAAAATAGGGTTTTTCCAGTCAACAGCAAAAATGGGCGTTCCTTACCACAATAGAAAAGTTTGAAAAAATTTAAATTACATAGGGTCAGTTTTTTTTGTGATGCAGTGAAACGGTGATGCTGTGTTGAGTGGTTAATTGGTTGATTTGTTAACTTGTTAACTTGTTAATTGGTCAATTAGTGGGGTGATGGAGTAATGGAGTTATGGAGTGATGGAGTAATGGGTTCCGGTGGCTGAGTGTCGAAGCCTGGAGTAATACAATTATTTAATTCAAAATTCCAGATTTAAGATTGTAAAATCACATACGACAGCTATTTGGATTTTGGGTTTTGGATTTTGAATTTTGTGCTTGGGGCATGGGGCTTCATGTGAGCTAGGTGGGGCAAAGGATGCAAACCCTGACCAACGGGAAGGGGTGGCATCCTTGATGGGCAACGGGCGTGGAATCTGGAACCTCGAAACTGGAACTTGAAGAATTTATATGAGCTTACCGCAGATGGTTCTCAAGAATGGCTTGCAGGCATCTGTCTGCAGTGTTGCCGTCCCATAGGGATGGTCTGTATGGCGAACGCGACTTTTTTAAGGCAATATAGTATTCATTCCGGATCTGATCAATGTTATTTCCGACCAACACGCTTGCCCCGCCATACTCCCGGAGCGTAACGGGCCGCTCGGTATTCCACCGCAAGGTGAGGCAGGGCGTTCCCAATACCGTGCATTCTTCCTGCAATCCGCCACTGTCGGTTAACATCATGCGGGCTCCCATGTTCAGACGAAGCATTTCGCGATAGGCAACCGGTTCGAGCAATATAATGTTCGGGTGTGCGGCAAGGATTTCGTACAGGCCGAAATCTTTCAGCTTGTTCAACGTGCGTGGATGTAAAGTCCACAGCAGGGTGATGTCGCTCAGAACCTCATCAAGTATAAACCGCACGATTGGTTCCAACACTTCTTTCGTGTCCACATTTGAAGGACGGTGCAGGGTTAAAACAGCATATTTTTCATTTTCCGGAATGCGTGTTTTCAGTTCAAAGCTTTTGGTAAGGTTTTGCATGATAATATTTTCGAGGCTCAGATCTGCAGCAACGAGGCGGTTTGCTTCGAGGGTATCAATCATGATATTGCCCACAAATCTGATCTTGCTTTCCGGCACGCCTTCTTTCCTTAGATTTTCAGAGGAAAGCTCATCGGGAGTGAGCAAAAGATCCGCTAAACGGTCGGTTACCAGCCGGTTGATTTCCTCGGGCATTTTCATGTCGTGCGAACGCAAACCGGCTTCAATATGGCAAAGTTTGACCCATTCTTTCTTTGCCGTTACCGAGCATGCAAGGGTAGCGTTTACATCGCCTACCACCACCACCCAATCGGGTTTTTCGGCCCTGAGTACTTTCTCAAATGCGATCATGGTCTGTCCAACCTGCTCGGCATGGCTTCCCGAACCAACCCCAAGATTTATATCTGCCTGGGGGATATTGAGTTCGCGGAAAAATTGTTCTGACATGCGATCGTCGTAATGCTGGCCGGTATGAACGAGGAGGTGTTCGAGGTTCAAAGTTCCGGGTTCAAGGTTCGAGGTAACGGGTTTTGCGTTTGACGTTTGACGTTCGGCGTTCGGCGTTCGGGGTTCTGGGTTTTGGTTATGGTTGTTGATGGCACGGATGAAGGGCGCAATTTTCATAAAATTTGGTCGTGCGCCGACCACGGATAGGATTTTTAGTGACATGGGAGGATAGGGTTTTTGTTCGAAGTCAGTGGGCAAAGGATGCAAACCCTGACCAACGGGAAGGGATGGCATCCTTGGTTGGGCATGAGGTGAATCTCGTTTGGCAATCGGGGTTCCGGGTTCAATGTTCAAAGAAGGTTCAAGGTTGAGTCTGCTCCGAAAAGTGCGATATGCATTTCTTAACACATAGTCACATAGAACACATAGCCTTTAAATATTGAGCAATCAGCTATATAATCTATGGGTTTTCTATGTGGCTATGTGTCTATGTGGTTCAAAATAACTTTTCGGAATCTCCATGATCCGGACTGTGTTTGAGATTGTGGAGGAAATCCTCTTTTTCTTTTTCGTCAAGTATACCTGATTGTAGTCCTTCATTTATTGAAATGGCCAGGCCTATGTCCTCCATTTCGGCTAAAGTCAATTTTTTGACTCTGAAATTTAATTTCCGGGCTAGTTCAATCAATAAGCGCGAGTTAGACTTTGATTCACCTTGTATTATTATCGCTTCCATTGTTTCGGTTTTTTACAAAGATACTTAAAACAGTGAAGACCGTTTGATGTTTGACGTTCGGCGTTCCGTTTTCTAAGTTTTAGGTTAGACAATACTTTCGGGGGTGTAAATCTCTGTTGCCTACTGCCTACTCCCTACTGCTACCGCCAACTTCCCAGAAATTAAATTGATACTCAGGGTTTTGTTTCATGGTATGCAAGCTTGAAGGCCAGTTTTCGATGAACCAGGTTAAAAAGCCGGAAACGTTGATGAATGATGCCAGCATCATATTGCGGCGATGCTGGTAAATCTCGTTGTTTTCAATGAGTATAAAACCAATTTTTTTCACTGCCTCATCAAAAGCAGTGGGTTTGAACCCATAGGTAAGTTTCCATTTTTCTTCCTGTTCCTGTAAGTAGCTTATTCGCCCGACAAAATCGTTGATGCGAACCGAGGGAACACCTAAACATGCTGCCTCTGAACACATGGTTTGACCGTCGCTGATGATCATTTTTGCATATGCCATTAAATGATGCAGCCGTGCCGGATGTATCCGCAATGGCTCAGTGCCCGGAATCTGTTCCCCACCCGCTTCATGGGTAAGGATGATCCGGCCATGAGGCTTTAAAGTTTTTGCCAGCGTATGCATTTGTTCCCTGTCAATGCCTTTGATGCCTTTGTCGTGGTGCGCCTTTAATGAAACCAGCCTGACGATAAAGAATGTTTCGCCTGACTGAATACCCTGCTCTTTCAATACAGAAGCATCGGGTGTAAAAACTACCGGATGCAGATAAGCGAGTTCATGGTAACCATCATAATAAATTGTGTTTTTGCTATTGCCTTCATGACTGAGCGCCTGGGGACGCAACAATGCTGCGGCATTGGTATGCGCCAGCGAAGCAAAATAAGGGGTGGCTTTTTTGTCGTCGTCATCGCAGACAATCACTGGCATAGCCGATATACGGCTCAACAATGGCAACGTCACAGAAATTCCAATGCCTGCATCAAAACGCTTTTGCCTGTGAAGATTATAGGTTCGGAACACAAACCCGACTTGTTTTAAAAGCTTTCCAGTGATACTTTTCCCTTTGCTGCCCAATACCAAATATTTAATGCCAGCATCATCGAGGATTGCTTTCAATACAGGAATATCCTTAATTAGCACCGTCGTATCATGACCGTTTGCAATCAACTGCCGTATTGTGTTTTTAAACAAATGGCCGTGGGCGGGGTGGTTGAGCTCGAAGAGGAGGTTCATTTTGGGAATGGGAGAATTGGAGTGATGGTGTGTTGGAGTACGGGAGCGATGGAGAGGGTTAATTGGTTGATTAGTTAATTGGTTGATTGTTTGGAGTGGTGGAGTAATGGAGGGGTGGAGTAATGGAATTTTCGATTTCAGATTTCAGATTTCCGCCATGTCGGATATTTGCATTTTCTGTCTGCTTGATGGTTTGCCAATTAATATCGGATTATGCTTTTCCATTTGCCAACAGCCTCCTTCCAACTTTGAATTTTGAGCTTTGTTCTTTGAGTCCACTCCGAAAAGTCACAAATTGCTGATTTTTATCGTTTCTAACCCCTGACCCCTAAAGGGGAAACGTTAAAAATCAGCAATTTGTGGAAGTCCCCTTTAGGGGATTTAGGGGCAGATTTACTTTTCGGAGTGGACTCTTCTTTGGATTTTGAATTTGGGACTTTGGCCTTGGAGCTTGGGTATTAGACTAGTTGGTTGTAAAGGTTGAGTATTTTTTTTGCGGAGGATGTTGTGTCTAGTTTTAGGTTGAGGATTTGGTTATGGCCGTTTGTGCTATTGCTGTTGCTTGCGAAGGATAGGGCAAGTTTGAGCTTTTCAGATACTTCACTGGGATTGAATCCGGTTATGTAACAACCCTCCGTTTCTCCAATAACCCAGGCTGCATCGCCGACATGGGTGGCGACTATGGGACAGTTGCAGGCCATGGCTTCCTTGATCACGTTGGAGGAGCCTTCCATAAACGAAGTGTGAACCAATACATCGGCTGCATTCATGTATTTTGCTACAAGTTCAGACCCAACAGGGTAGGGGGTAAGCAACTCAGTTTCCGCATCATTGAGCAATTGAACGGCCTGCTCTGCCAGCCCGAAGTTTTTCCACTGATGCGTTGGGTTCGCAAGGAAGAGAATGTATTTTTTATTGGGTTGCAGGCCAAGCGCCTTCCTTGCATCCATCTTGTTTTCCGGTTTGAAGCGCTCCAGGTTCACACCATTGGGAATAATTTCTGTGATGCTTTTTCTGTAAACCTTTTGGCGGATATTTTCCGATTTCACTATGATGGCGCTTACAAAAGGCTGGATAATCCGCGTAAGCCAGACAACCGGCAGGCTTCGCAGAGAGATTTTATGAGGTCCTGTAAATTCACCCAATGCATCGCTGCCCATCAATGATAAAACTATCGGTTTGCCTGAAAAAGCAAGAATGGCAGTCAGGCCGCAAAGCGAATAATGGGCATGGATGAGGTCGAACTGCCCGGATCGTATAAACCTGCGCAATGGTAAGCTGTTTTTCAAATAAGAAAGAACGCCTTTTCCCTGAACCTGGAAGATTTCTGCTTCAACACCCAATTCCTGCAAGGATTGCACCTGTTTTGTGATAAAAGGCGCTATGGCAGATTCGCTTTTGGATCGTATGATGTGGAGGACTTTCATTGTGTTAAAACCTGAATTTGCGGAATGTAAATACAGAATGGTTCGAAGACAAGTCAGATCGACTGGCTCAAGGTGTTTTGGTTGAATATAAGTAACCACTTAGGCACTAAGGACACTGAGAAGACACTAAGTTTAGAACCCTGAATATTTGCCATAATATGCTCAGTGTTACTAAGTGATCTGAGTGCCTTAGTGGTTATAAGCAGATTCCACAATTAAAACCCAATCCCAAACCCCAGCACCAGACCGTGTGTTTTGCCGTGGAGGTAGGCGGGTGTGAATTTGTTGAGGTAATATTGGGCGGTGTTGTCGTCGAGGTCGTAGCCGTTGATGTTGTTGTAAGTGTATTCGGCGAAAACGCGGGTGTTTTGCAAAGGCAGCATTTCAGCCCGGAAAGTGATGCCTGTGCGATCCCAGGATTTTTCTTCCAGCACCGGATGCTCGTCTACGGGGAAAGGCAGGTTGTGATCGTACGGATAATCATTGCCATGCATTGCATAGAGGAAATCGAGGGTAAGCTGCAGCGTTCCTACAGGACTATACCTCACTGAACCAAACAATTCCTGCGAATTGCCTCCCAGGTAGTGGCCAAGGTTGAACTTATTGGTTTCAAAAGTGGTGGTCTCAATATAATGCTCAAAAGTATTCGGGTAATTTATAGTGAATTCTCCCGTGAGGGCCAGGTTTTTCAGTGGCCATCCCGTTAATGAAGCGCCTCCTTTATAGCTGATGAAGTTGTGGCGGTCGGGGTCGGAAATACGGGTTTTTGAAAACTCGTCAATAAATACCGATGCGTAAAGGTGGAGGTGTTTGATCTGCCTTGAGCTGATGTTTACGAACATCATGGAGTTTTGGTTCTCAATGCCACGGTTGATGGTGTGATCCAATGATTTGAAAAAGAAAAATGGGATCATATATGCCGGGTGCGCGTTCATATCGCTGTAGATGATGGCGTTACCCACCGAAAAGTGCAGGCGCTTAAAAGGCTTGAACGTGTACATATTGCTGGCAATAAACTTGTTTCTGTATCTCGCCCGGAAGTGCCCACCCTGGGTAACAAAAGAGTTGGCGCTGTCAATTACCTGCGAAACCAGCCAGCCGTGAAAATAATTGAATTCGAGCCAATGCACCGGGTTCATGTTTAGCTTGATCACAGCGAATGAGGGCGTGCGACCCGATAGAATATTGCTGCCATTGTTGTTGTCGCCCCACTGGATATGGTCTTTGAGCAAGCCCACCGATCCCCAGTTCCAGGAGTAGGTGATGCCGCCGCGCATTTCGCTGTAATCGCCGCCTTTACGACCACCCTCATTGATCTTGTAATTGCCGCCGGGTTCAAGGGTGAGGTAGGAGGGAAGCGCCAGCACTTCTTTGTTCTGGTAGTTGTCGCGCAGGCTCGCATACACCGACCAGTTTTTACCAATATAGGCGATGGCTTCGGCGCCACCGTAGCTGTGGTAAAAGTTGCCGGCTTCGTAAGAGAAATACCGGATGCCATAGATGGGTCGCAGTATGGCCCTGAAGAGTGTATCGCGCCACACCACCTCGGGAGGCAAGAGGTGTACCGACAATTGTTCGTCCTTTTGATACAGGCTGGCCCGACCGGTTTTTAGCGTTCCGGATTCAAGGGAATATTCCTGCAGGTGAACCTTGAGCCTTGCGCGCTGCGCCTTGCTCAACTGTTCCTGGTTTGCCTCTGCTTGCTTCAACCATACTGCAATCTGGCTACGGGAATAGGGTTTAATGGCCGTGGTCACATCAATAAGATGCAGGGCAGCCAGGTCGTCAATGAAGGTGTAAAGGTTTGTATTTGTTACATGCTCGTAAGCCGTTTGAGCCGGTAAGGCTGTCTGCAACAGGATTAGGAGGGATATGGATAATAGTCTGATTAGGTTCATTTTATTAGTGATATTTTTTGGTTACGTTTGTTTCGTCTCCTGAATACATCATCAATCTTGCATGCTGTTGAAAATGCGTCTTTTAATAAGTTTTTTTAATGTTACTTTTGGCTTGAACCAAAAGTACCCAAAAGTTCAAGGCTTGATAAAAACTCCTTGAATACTACGTCAGGTTTTGGCCGCGCATCATGAAGAATTTGTGATGGCACTTTTGGCTTGAACCAAAAGTACCCAAAAGTTCAAGGCTTGATAAAAACTCCTTGAATACTACGTCAGGTTTTGGCCGCGCATCATGAAGAATTTGTGATGGTACTTTTGGCTTGAACCAAAAGTACCCAAAAGTTCAAGGCTTAATAAAAACTCCTTGAATACTACGTCAGGTTTTGGCCGCGCAGCCCGAACCGTGCCGCAAGAAAGTTAAGTATTCCATAGCAGTGTCTTGAGCGCGGCACTACGCGTGCTGCTGGCGCAAGGCCCGCCCTGAGAAATGCAACTGTTTTTCTTTGTAGTTCAGTTATGTAAGCTTTCTCAGTGCTTACCCTGCAAAACCTTCCTTGTATTGCTACGGAGTTTTTATTATGCCCCCCTCCAGCACTTAGCAGACTGTTATGCTTCAGAAGTTCTTTAAAACCGGAAATGAGAAATCGCTGAGGCGGTGAGAATTCCAACTTCCCATTTTCTTCCCAAAGTTTTACGCACTGCTATAGGTCCCTCACCCTTTTCTCCTATCTCCTCGCCCTTGACTCTTGTCTCTTGATCTTGTAAGGTTGCCACCCCTTCCCGTTGGTCAGGGTTTGCATCCTTCGCCCTTGTATCTCTTCGTCCCTCGTCCCTCGCCCCTCGCCCCTCGTCCCTCTCACCTTTTCACGTAGACAAGTAAATATTTAACAACATTCTTAGCGTTTTGAAAAACAAGCTCTTTGGCCCAGGGTAGGAAGACATTGTTCCAGCGTTGGGGATGGAAGGTCATCATGATATGATCGGGCAATTTGCCTTTGTTGGCGGCTTTGATGATATCGGCGGTGGAATGGAAAACCAGTCCTTGTTTGATCCATTCGTCCTGCTGCGGGACTTTGTCGCGGAGACTTACCTTCCATCCATCCCAGCGGCGGCCGGTATCAGTGAGATAGAAGAAGTCGTTTCGCGGTCCGGTCACTGAGCCTGTCGAGTTGACGGTTTCAGGGTTCGGCGTTCGAGGTTCGGCGTTTGACGTTTGGTATTGAGGATTCGGCGTTTGCCTTCTGCCATTTGCCTCCCGATAGCTATCGGGATGCCTACTTTGGCTGAAGTCTGTACCAAAGTTTAGGTCGAAGTAGGGTTCGGCGAGGATGCCATAGGCTTTGTAGTCAAATTTTTCCCAGAGGGCGCGGTTGTCGTATGATGACAGCGGTGCGCCTTCCATAGTGATGGTTTCAACGGGCGCGATGGTTCGCAGGAAATCAAGGTGTTGCTCGAAGCGAATGATGGCATGGTCGTGATTGCCTTTGCAAAATGAGAGGTCGTCGTAATGGTAGCCTATCTCGTGGCCGAGATCAGCGATGCTGCGTATAAACCTCGTGTTCCTGGGTTTCGGATAAAGCCTGAAATAATAACTACCACGGATGCCCATTGCATGCTGGATCTGGGCAAAGCGTAAAGCGTTGGGGTAGCGGGCTTCTACGTCGTGACGCAGTAGGATTAATTTCGGATTGACGATTTTGGATTGACGATTTCGGATGGTTGATGGTTGGAGGTTGTTGCTTTTAGTATCCGGCGCGCCCCCTCCGGCTCCCCCTAAAGGGGGAGGGAACTCCACCGCACCCCCTCCGGCTCCCCCTAAAGGGTTAGAGGACTCAGCCGCAGCGGAAGCAGATTTCTTAACTTCCGGTGATAGTTTAGTTTCGCTCTTCATATAATCCGCCAGGGTGGTGAAGGCATAGCCTTGGGATTGCAGGGTTTGCAGGAGTTGTTTGTATGTGTTGAAAGTGAAATCCATAGTACTTTGGCGTTGTTAGTCTTAGTTCAAGGTTCGAGGTTCAAGGTTCGAGGTTCGAGGTTCAAGGTTCGAGGTTCAAGGTTCGAGGTTCGAGGTTCAAGGTTCGAGGT